>JAQIDB010000068.1 GCA_027858225.1 Candidatus Delongbacteria bacterium | reverse complement strand
TCTTTTTGGTAGTTTGCCACATCATTCAATAGATAATCATAATCTTTGATGTTTTTCAACTGAGCTCTATTGATATATTTTTTGTTAAAAGTAACATATTCTTTATTAGATATTGCAGTTTGCCACTTATTTATATGTTTGAATCCAAATCCTTCTTTTATTAGTCTGGATCTACTGACATTTAATTCTTTATCTCTGTAGTAATAATTGTCATTTACTTCTTCATTTTTATTAAGAGAATCTGCTTTTAGTCTTTCAATTGTTTCTGTTAAGAATTCAACTTTTTCAATCCCGTGTGTATCATAGAAATATGAAACTATCGATGAAATACCTTTTCGGTCATCAAAAGAAAGGCCTCCTGATTCATTTTTAATTATTTTACCATCAACAAGTATCTTTGTATCAGTAAGAAGTTGCTCCAGTCTCCCCTTTTGACTGGCTATAGACACATTAAAACAGCTCCAAGGCCCGAACAAGGATAGCAAAGCAATTATCGATAACGAAATAGGCAAATACTTCAATTTTGCATTTTTATTTACGACAAAGTAGATAGAAACTCCGAATAGCCATAATGCTAGGAACATGATAAAATATCTTTTCTCGGTAATACCATACTGCCCGATCCTTTTAGAAATTGCAAAGAACAGCATTATAATAAGTGGTATCAAAGCTCGGAAGAAATACTTTGTGTAGGTCTCAAGACCTTTGTATTTCTCTAATTTTTTCAGTGGAGAACATAATATCAACGAATTGATACCAACGAATGAATATGAAATGATCAGGTATGTAACGATACCTTTCGGCCAGTCCTGTGTAAAGATCACTTTGAACATGTAAATATATAATATTCCAATGTAACCTATGACCATAGGCAACAAAATATAAAGTGTAAGAACTTTCATAGCTTTAGGGAATTCATAGCTATCCAGTGAACGTTCTTTTCTGTTGGGAATTCCTGCTAAAAAATATATTGGTGCAAATATAGTGGAAGCTATTACGAATATATCACCATATAATTCTTCATGAACACCAAGATCAAACAATTCACCTATGGCATATATCGCTGATGCAACACCTGCAAATATAATTCCGGAAAATATTGCACTAACAGCAATTCTGATGAGCATATCAACATTATATCTTCCAAAGTCAGATTCACTGTCATCTTTACGGATATAAGCGAACATCAAACCCATGAAAGTAGATAGATAAAATATAGTCATTACTATGAAATCTCTTTCTCTAAATTTTAAAGGTAACGTATAATACAGATAAACTAAAAATACTACCATTACGGTGTTTAAAACCAATCGTAGTTGAGAAGTATATTCCTTTTTCTCAGAGAATAATTTTATTGCCAGAGATAACAAAAAGCCAAGTATTGATAAAAATACAGCTTTCAAAACATGTTGTTTATAAGCGTATTTATAACCACTTTCTATTTCAACTATGAACAATAAGCAAGTAATAATTGAGAATAACACTGGCAAAGGAAATCTCTGAGTCACATTCTTTAAACCTTCAATAATGTTGTGAAATGATATTTTCTTAATTTTCAAAACAACGCTCCTTTTTATTGTAAATTATCCAAAAAGATATTCACAGAGAATTCACCGTATGACGAAATAATTGTAAAGTTTTTATACCTTTGTTCGAACACTGTATTCTTAATTTTAACATATCTTATACATAAAAACAATTATAAAGTTGTTTGATTTATTAGGAATTATTTAGTTTATTATTAGTGTATTGATTTAAAAGAGGAAATAAATATGATAAATTTGGAAAAATTCAATATTAACTTAGATAAAAGATTAACAGCTCAAATAATCTTTTTTTTAGCAATACTAGTGTTTGTTATCGGCTTTTTTATGTTCATCAATGGGTTGAACAGGCATTCTATTTCCGGTATTAGAAAAGATTCCGGAAGAGTTGAATTCGAATTTTATGATCATTATCTTTATATGTTCCCACATAATGTTATAAGTTATGCACCTGTAACAGATATCAAATACTACAAAAGTGATTCAAAAGATAAACCATCGAACCCACTAATAGTTTTCTTTACAACAACAGATGATTTTAAATTTTATGCAGAAGAAAATAATATCTCTGTAGATGATCTTAAAAAATTGGATAAAGAACTTAATGTCTTTATGAATAATGAAGAGTTAAAAGAATTTGGAGATTCATTTTTCTATTTAAAATTCTATGGAATAATAGGCTTACTAATGACAGTATTGACCGGATATTTTATTATTCCATTATTCAAAAGAATACCTAAAAAAACGGAAGAAGAAAAAAAGGAATTTAAAGCTAAAATAATAAAAAAGATCCAAGATATAAAAAAGATAAAAAATGTCACTGTAAAGAGAATGAAAGAGAAGAAGCCAGGAATAACTAAGGAAATTATTTCTGGAGATAGGTTACTTAAGATATTAGTACCTGTGTACGATAAAAATATTAATTTCAAATCTGATGTTTTTAAAACGCCTTATACACATAGCATTGCCTTAGCCTGTACATCTTCACAGAAGCTGGAATTACAAGAACAACATGGTAATGATTTTGAATATTTTGTTACTGACAAAAATACTAATACCGCAGAAATGGTAATGCTTGCTGAAAACTGGGTTAAAGATTTTAAAGGTTATCTTATGGTGCAGACTGAGAACATACCTGAATTGACTTCTTCTATGGTATCTGATTTTTATAAAGAACATAAAGGTCTACAAAATGAAAGTACAATTTTAGTAACAGAGTCGAGTGAAAGTAATATTCCTTCAGGTAAACTCATTAAAAATATGGCAAATAGAATCGTTGATATTTCAGCAACTCCAGAACCTAATGATCCTGGACAAATCGCTGAAGTTTCATTAGGATTATTCTGCTTTAATATCAAAAAAATATTTGGTATGATAAGAGATCTTGGGCATGGTGATTCATATTCAGAAGTAATATTCACAAGAATTTTTGAGGTGTATCATAAAAACAGAAGTAAGTTAAATACTTTCGTTGTAAAAAATGCTCAAAAACAAAATATCCAATCGAGTATTACTTCAACAAAACAAACAATTTCGGCAACTAAAAAAATTGCTGCTTTGATCATTTCAACACAGGATTATAATCCTGAAAAGCTTACAAGTTCTGTTGAAGCTTTAACACCTGAGATTGAAATCATCTATTTGATAATCAGCTCTGAACATCAGGAAGAAGCAAAAGAACTTCTCGGAGAAAATGTTACTTACGTTATCTCTGAAGGTAAAATCGGTGATGCCGATGATATTCTTAAAACAAATGACTATCTCAGAAACTTCAATGGATTGGTATTAGTGATAACTGAAGATATTGTTGACATCTCAAAAGATAAAATAAGCAAACTTCTAACTGAGCATACAAATCAGAATAATATATGTTCGTTTGTTAAAAATGAAGATAAAAATACATTGTATTGTACTGACGCATTTCAATTTTTATATGCTGTGAAAATGATCGGTCGTAATGCTATTACAAGAAAATATCATCTTTCTGATTTAATAAATATCCTTATTGATGCGAAGAAAAGAGTTCAAGAGATAGATATGTAAGGCAGATCTGCGTTCCTTACGAGAATGTTTTATTTATTTAATAGTTTTGCTTTCTGAGCCAGTTGAATAAATTCAGATCTATATCCGAACTCATCCTTCCCTTTTGATTTTTTTGCCATTTCGATCACTCCATCAAAAGTTGAATTACCTTTAAACTTTGATTCTCTAAGAAGCATCCCAAACTCTGCCACAGCTGCTGCAAATCTAAAATTATTTGAAGTCTTCTCAAAATATTCACCATCATCAATCAAAGGATATTCGATGAGTGTGCTTTGATTATCGTTAGGTTCTTTATAACTGAGTTTAATGTACATCAACTCATCTGAATTAAACGCATTTGGCTTAATCGTATCAAACAATTGGTATTTTAAATCATCGATCTTTTTTGTAACCTCTGGAAATGCTGGAACTATCTCGTATAAGGCTGTAACTGCATAACCTGCTCCTATTCCACATGCATCCGTATTATTATCATTGAAACCTTCTTTATCCATCAATCTGTTCTCATATCCGATCAGTCTATACGAAGCTACTTTTACTGGATTGAATTCAATCTGCAGCTTAACATCTTTTGCGATTGCAAACATTGTTCCAGTTAATTCAGTTACAAGTACTTTATTAGCTTCAAGAATATTATCAATGTGAAAGTAATTACCATGACATTTATTAGTAATATTTTCAATCCTGTTATAGTTATTATGCCCATTACCGTAATCAAGAATTGTTAGAAATACTCCTTCACCAATTTTATTTTCGATAATTTCAACTAGTTCTGATGTTCTTGATGATTCGATATCAAAATCTCCGTTCGTTGCAAGGATTATTCTGTTGTTTCCATTTTCAATGAAATATTCCTCGGCAATCTCATACGCTAAAGCAATGCCTTCACTACCGGTTGTAGAAGCATTTGCTGTTAGATTATTAATGGCATTGAGGATTATTTCTTTATCCATCACTTCTGTTGAAGGCAGAACAAGACCTTCACTGCCTGCATATAGCACAATTGCAATTCTGTCAGTAGGTTTTAATGCATCAAGCAACAGTCCAAATGATTTTTTAAGTAGCTCCAGTTTATTTTCAGAATCCATTGAGCTTGACATATCTAGCAGTAATACAAAATTACTTTTTTCAGTATTCGCATTTTCTATTTTTTTTCCCTGAAGACCGATATGAACTAAAATATTTTGTTTATTCCAGGGACAATCCGATATTTCGGTGTTTATAGCAAACGGAACGTCCTCGATAGGAAAGTCATAGTCATAGCAAAAATAATTTATCATTTCTTCAATTCGGACTGCATCTTTTCTTGGAATTTGATTATTATTTATTAACCGTCTCATGTTCGAGTATGATGCCGCATCTACATCTATCGAGAAAGTTGATAAAGGAGCTTTCGTAACAATTTTAAATTCATTTTCTTCTATGATAGAATTAAAATCTGATGAACCTGTGGTAAAGGATTTTTCTGTGCTTTCTGTTGATAATTCTTTGTAAACTTCAATTTCAACATCATCATTACCTAATCTCTTTTTCATACTAATGTTCAAGTCTGTGGTCTTATCTATATATACTTCAATATTTGAGATAGTGTTTGGCATATAACCAGGGAATTGACAGTTTAAAGTGTAGATTCCCGGACTTACCCCAATAATCAGATATTCTCCCTTTTTATTGCTCTTAACATTCTGAGCATTACCTGCGATTTTTACAAGTGCGCCTTTAATCAGATTTTTATTTCCGTCACTGATCGTTCCGTAAATGCTACCAGTTGTCCCAGCAACAATGCTGATTGCAAAAACAAACAGTGATAAAAAACTCACAAATCTTCTCATAAGATCCTCCGTTCTTAATATTTACTTTTTCATAATAAATGTAATCTGAACTACTAATAAACTAAATATTTTGTAAATATGCAAATGAAAAATATTTTATTCTTGTCCGCTAAAGAAACATGGTACCCACTTTGTAATTGTTTATATTACAGTTGCGAAACAAAACATGAACAAAAACAAGGAGTACCATGAAATGGCAAATTACAACGAAATGTATCTAAA
>JAQIDB010000041.1 GCA_027858225.1 Candidatus Delongbacteria bacterium | reverse complement strand
ATTATCCTTTTTATTATCCATTAATTCTTTTGCCTTATCAGCTTCAAGGAACATTTCTGTCTGTTTAGTAACTTCCTTGCTGGTCTCAGAATTTAGAAGGATCCCGTTACCACTTCCATTCTGAATAAGAGCAGGTTGAAAAGCTGCCGCATCTCCACCTGTCGGAAGAGCTGTACCTTTCTGGGCATACAATCCCGAAAAGCTGATCGATAAAATAATTAAAATAAATAGCGTTTTAATCGAGTTTCTCATTTTTATTCCTGTCATAATTTTTTGTAAATTTATCATATTTACTTTGTAAATACGCATATGTTCATATTAAAGAGATTAATATAAGTATTTTGAGGGTAAGTCGCAACGGGAATAATGAAGCAGGATATACCTATGATCAAGTTTGTATTATTTCACATTGCATTATGCATTTTTTTTTTTTATCTTATTTGACTAAACTCAGCTATTCGACCTGTTTCACAGGGAAAAGTGCTGAATCATAAAAAAGATAATTTCAATTTAATCAGGAGATAGAATGAGAATTTTGGTGACAGGCTCAAAAGGAATTATTGGTCAAAAACTTACCGTTGAACTTGAAAGCAGAGGACATGAGGTATTTGGAGTAGATCTATTGCATCATTCTGGCGAAGTTGGCTTTGTTCAAAAAATGAGCCATGAGAAATGGACATATTCCAGATGTGATATTGGAGAATATCGTCAAATTGAAAGAATTATAGTAGAAGCCGGACCATTTGATATAGTATATAATTGTGCTGCAGAATTTGGAAGATGGAATGGAGAAGATTATTACGAACAAATGTGGAAAAGTAATTTAATTGGTTTAAAACACATTATCAGACTTCAAGAAAAACACAAATTCAAATTAGTTCATTTTTCCAGTTCTGAAGTTTATGGTGATTTTTTGGATGTTATGAAGGAAGATGTATTAGACAAGCATGTTATTTACCAAATGAATGATTATGCTATTTCAAAAAAAGCTAATGAAATGCAGATCCGAAATTCACAAATCATGTATGAAACTGAGACTGTTATAGTACGTTTATTTAACACATATGGACCAGGGGAATTCTATCATCCATACCGTTCAGTAAATTGCAAATTTTGCTATCATGCTTTAAACAACCTTCCAATAGAAGTTTTTACGGGACATTATCGTTCAAGTACGTATGTTGATGACTGCGTTAGAACACTTTCCAATATTTCTGATAATTTCATTCCAGGAAGAACTTATAACATTGGAAGCGACGAATATCACGACATCGAAACACTGGCAAAAATAATCTGGGATTATACCGGAGCATCAAAAGATCTTATAAAGTTCAAGGAAAGTGAAGTTCTTACAACAAAAGATAAAAAAGTAAACATAGATTTATCCTTAAATGAATTGGATCATAAAAGCTCTGTTAGTTTGGAAGAAGGCGTGAAGAAAACAATTGACTGGATGAAAGACTATTACAGAATAAAATAAATGTGTTCAACGTTTAGATAAAAAAAAGACAGAAGTAAAATTCTGTCTTTTTTTTATCATTTTTCTATGATATACTTAGCCCCTACTCCATTAAGAATCTGAACTTTATTTAAATATTTAAAATTCGTTTTATCTAATGTATTAGTAATATTATCATGAAGTTTACCATGATCGTAATAATCTCTTACTTTCACTCCCATAATGTACATACTGGTTGAATCAACTGAACCATTTTTAACATTGTTGTAAAAGAAATTATTATTTGAAGTTAATTTGTAAACCAATTGATCATCAATATTTTGCCATGTTAAAAAGCCAAATGTATATTTTTCGGGGTCAGGATCTGGATAGACCGTATTATCCGCAATATAATTGTTCCCGGTTTCAACATATACTACTCCATTTCTTTTATCTTTGTAATACAATAAACCTTCTGATTTATCCCACGTATAGTCTTTAGGGATAAAAGACAGAGTATCTGGATCGAATCCTGGATCATTCGATGGATTTAACTTACCACCGTTAAGAACTCTACCTGCGTGGTTTATACTAATTTGTGTAGTATTTGAATTTTTGAAAACATTATTAACAATCGTGTCTGATCTTGAATTCTGCATATAAATTCCACCCCCGCAATTATACACAAAATTACTATCCACCCGAACGTGTAATGATAGCTCATCAAGATATATTCCATTTGAAAAATGATCTGTACCCAATGTGCCATTAGCATTTCCATAAGCATTTATAATAGTATTACCTTTAATCAGCTTGTTCCCTTCCATATTATGATATGAATAGATACCACCACCATCTGATAATACTTGTGTTGCATTTTCTACATAATTATTAATTACCTTTGATCCTGCAGCATCAAAGAATCTTATACCGCTGTAACCTGTATTTTTTACTATGTTATTTGAAATCACACTTCTATTACCAAAAATTTCAATTCCGTCAAGATCGTTCAAACCACCTCTATCATAACCCAAAGAAAGTCCTATACTATCGATTAAATTATTGTTTATTGTAATGTCATGACCGATTATGAAGATACCGTAAGATCTCATATTCTTTATAATGTTATGTTGAAAAACAGAATTATTCAAATATGTTTTTTTATTGATAATTCCATAACATGAATTTCTAAAGTTATTATTCTGTATTTTCAGATCGAATGAACTCGCAAGTTTTATACCGTATTTGGCATTTCGGAATTCAAGATCCTCAATTATAAATCCCTTCCTTCTGTTAATATCAAAACCGCTATTGTTTTCTTCTCTGCTGCTCGAAATATAGATTGTACATTTATTCTTTTTGGGAGAGAAATATAAAATTCCTTTATTCTCATCATAAAACCATTCTCCAACTTTATCTAAAGCATGATAGCTTCTCTGAATAAAATATCCATAATCCTTTTTAAACGGAGCTAAAGTTTCCTGTTTTAAAGTGAGTTTTGATCCTGAGTTACTAAATTTCAATACTTCGTGACACCACTGATGAAACCTGGTTATTAATTCTGCGTCACCCCAATCGGTTGAATTAGAATGGTCGTAAAATATTTTTTTTGGATATTTTGCATCAACACTGTCAATTTTAAAATATCCTGTATAAGAATTTTTCATCCCGGTGATCACAGTCTCATCATCATCAGGTTCTCTTGCAAGGGTCAACATTTGATCATCTGAGTAAACATTTTCAACCAGCTCAAGTGCTTTGATATTTTTTTTAAAGAATTTTACTCCTTTAATTATCTCGAAATTGTCCCAGTTCTCTTTCTCAAAATCAAAGTGATAAATACTACCGTCAATGATAGGTTTTGGATCATTTATACCTCCATAAGATGAAAATGTCAGATCATTCAATCCAGGTCTAGAGTAATTTATGTGATAGAAAAATCTTTCTCCTCTTTTAAATAGAACTGTATCACCGGTACTTAAACCCTTCTCTATTAAATTGTTTAGATCTTTGATTCTTAAATCATATTTTCCATGATCAGTATCGTTTCCTGACACATAATATGTAGCTGAGTAAACAGCTGATATAAAAAATATTAAAATAATAAAACATTTCGTCATAACTAACTCCATTTTTGAGATCTCTATTAATATAAATAATTTTTGTCAAAAAAGACGGATAAATAATCCGTCAAAAAAACGCGTTTAGTTGAACATGACTTTAATAAAATTAATTAAACAATATTTTTTATTGATTTATCGTTAATTTGCCATTTTTTACGTTTAGTAGCAAAACTTTTAGATAAATTACTTTGCAAACTATAAAATAATTAGTATATTAAAAATAGGTCTTTTTTTTTTTAGACCTATCGTCTATCTTTACAAATGAGGTTTCTTATGAAGAATATTAAATATTTAATTGTGATTGGGATCATCATTTTATTTTCATTTAATGAAAAACTCAACGCAAATGATATTAAAATTACTGGTGAAAGGTGGTACAACTGGGATGGATCTGAATGGATTCAAACACAGTTTAATGATATCTTATTTGATACTGAAGGTAACGTTACTGGGAGAGTGGATTCCTCTTATACAAGATTAACTAAAACTTGGTCTTGTACATACTATGACACATGTTATACACTATATCATCACGACAGTGGTTTCACTAGTCCTGTAGGTTGGTATGAAAATGAACATACCAGTTACAACCTTAATGGAACAATCAAAGCCTACGACTATTCTTACGTCCAGTCTGATCCGGGTGGGGGTTATACTATCGAGATCGAGAAGAGTTACACTTATTCGGAGAATAAATTAGTGGAGTATAATAAGTATACTGGAGGTAGATTGGAGCCCTCTGTTTACGATAAAATTAATTATTATTACGATGATCAGGAAAGAATTATATCAGAAGTTAAGAAAACTAAAATATCCGATGTTGAATGGGTTGACTCAGAACGAACCTTTTGGACTTATGAAGGAGATGTTGGGACTGGTGTAACTGAAGAGTTTAGAAATACTGTATGGATATTTTCAGAAAATAAAATTCGTAATTTGAATGGCTCATACCAACCGATTACTGAGGAAAGCCAACTTTGGGCCTGGGGTAAATTTATTAATAATGAGAAAGATTTTTTATATTATAATGAAACTCCTACAAAGGATGCTTCTTTGCCTTACCAATATTTAGTTGACACACAGACATATGTATACGATGAATTATTAGAAACTTATGTCAAGGACAATAGATATTCCATTTACTATGAAAACTTTACCCCTTTAGTCACTCCGGAAAATGTAACGACCTTTACTTCATATGGACACCTAACATTAATATGGGGTGCCGTTAGCAATGCTGATGGTTATATTATTTATTCGTCAAATGATCCTTACGGCACTTACGAAATTGACACAACCGGTACATTTAGTGGTTCAACATGGTCTACTGCTTTATCTGAACAGAAAAAATTTTATAAGATAACATCGTTTCAGGAGGATAAATAATTATGTATAAATTTTATATAATTCTTATAATTTTAGCTACTTCTTTTATCTTTTCACAGGAAAAAACCATAATAATGGAGAGAGTAGAAAGCTTACATTTAGTTGAACCTTATCCGGTCGGTAAAATCGTTTCGATTAACGAGTTAGGAGATATTTTTGCTGTTGATTCCAACTTTGATAAAGCATATTTTTTTCGAAATGGATCTAATTCATGGGTACAGATACTTGATGTTAGTTATGGAGATATTACAGGTTTTTATTCCTCACCTGATAATTCATTATTTGTTATGACTAAGATCGGACTTTATCATTCAGCTAATACAACAGATTATACTCTATCAAAGATACTCGTAGAAACAGAGGTATTCAGTATAGCTATGAGCAGTTCAGGTACAATCTACTCTGGAACAACTGACGGACTGTACAGATCAGACAACAACGGAGTTTCATGGTCGATCTCCTATACTTACCCTCTAAAAATGGCAATAGACAATAGTGATGTAATTTATATTGAAGAATATAACAGAGGATTGTGCAGATCTTATGATAACGGAGACAACTGGGAGGAGATCAATTCAAATCTGTCAAAAGACATCGAAATAAATGATATCGAGATCGCAATGGATGGTACGGTTTTTATTTCCGTTAAAGACAACGGGTTATATAAGCTATCCGGTGATACTTGGGTTATTGATACTCCCAATGCAAATGTAATGCATGCCGGGAAAGATGGATTTATGTACTGCAGTTCCTACGATAGAATTTTCAGGAAAGCTACAACTGACAATTACTGGACTCCAGTCAAGGACTCGATGGGAAATATATCTTTATTTTCAAGTAATTCAGGCAAAATCATTGCAGCTTATGCTGATGATATGTTTATGTTTGAATCAATTGACTCAGGGAATACCTGGACTACCAATGGGCAGATAATTTATCCAACCATTCTCTCGTTACTCACTTTTAACAATTACGTCTTTGTTGGTACTGGAGATGGTTTTTACAGATCTGT
>JAQIDB010000203.1 GCA_027858225.1 Candidatus Delongbacteria bacterium | reverse complement strand
ACCATGAGTACTTTTTTCAACCCTCTTGCTTTAAGATCTTTAAATACATATCCCCACCCAGAAGCAGATTCTGTTGGGATGTTATACAGACCTAAAACTTCTCGTTTTAAATCTTTTCGGAAAATCCCCCTCCTGTGGAGGGGTGGCAGCAGAAAGCTGACGGGGTGGTAAAAAAGAAGCGTAGTTACATAAAATATCTTGAATTACCATACAATCCAAAACTCAGACAAAGAGCGAAAGAACTTAGAAAAGCTGGAAATTTAAGTGAAGTACTTCTATGGAATCAACTTAAGAGAAGTCAATTCGAAGGATATGATTTTGACAGGCAGAGAATTATAGGTGATTTTATTGTTGATTTTTTCTGTACAAATCTTGGATTAGTCATAGAAGTTGACGGTTCGAGTCATGATAATAAACAGGAATACGATCAGCTAAGGCAGTTGTACTTGGAAGGACTTGGGTTAACTGTGTTTAGAGTATCGGATCTAGATGTTATGAAGAATATGAATGGAGTGCTACAAGAATTGAGAGAAATGGGTGAATATAATTCAAAATACTTCCATAAAACAATACCATTAGAATTTAGACTAACTTTTGAAGGTTGGCAAGAGTGTGAAGAATTAAAAAAAGTTAGAAAAGACAGTAAACAAGTATTTTTAGCAATGGGTTATGGAATTCCTGAGACTGAAGATTTATTTGAGAACCATTTAAGAGCGTTGATTGATAAAAAATTAGGACTAAAATTGAATATACTTAGAGAAAATCTTAAAAATGGAATTGTAGATAACCTTATGAGATCAGAAATTACAAAGAGCTGCTTATTATTAGCAGAAATGACCCACTATAATAGAGGTGCATACTGGGAAGCTGGATTTGCGGAAGGATTAGGAATGCCAGTAATATATTTAGCCAATCAAGAAGTGCTTGATTCAAAAGAACCAAGTATAAAACCACATTTTGATGTAAATCATTGCACTTTTGTTCCTTGGTCAGAAACAACGATAGAATTAGATATGCAACAATTAGAAGCAACTATCAGAAGGGCTATTCCAGATAAAGTAAAGTAAGGTATATTATGAAAACCATCCAAATAAAATATTACAAAACCCCTGTCGGTGAACTTATCCTAGGTTCTTTTGAAGAGAAGCTTTGCTTAGCTGACTGGCGATACAGAAAGATGCGTTCTTCAATTGATAAAAGGATCAAAACTGGTTTAGATGCTGATTATATTGAAGGTAGTTCTGATGTGATTGAAAAGACGATCTCTCAGCTTGAAGAATATTTTAAAAACGAAAGAAAAGAATTTGATATCCCTTTGTTTTGGGTTGGCACAGATTTTCAGAGATCAGTCTGGGATACTTTGATTCAAATTCCTTACGGTATAACAGATACTTATTTAGGTTTATCAAAGAAGATCGGAAACGAAAAAGCTATCAGAGCTGTTGCAGGTGCAAATCAGCGAATGCGATCTCAATTATTGGAATTGGAAACATCCCATTTTATTTAGATTATTTTTAGTTTAAATAAACATTGTGCAAATCAATATTATTTCATACATTCCGACCGGATTTAAATAAAAGGACATCGATAGATGAAAAAACTAAAGAACATTGCAATTATCGCCCATGTAGATCATGGTAAAACAACTCTAGTAGATGCAGCATTAAGGCAGACCGGAGTTTTTAGAGCAAATCAGAAAGTTGAAGAAAGAGTAATGGATTCCAATGACATTGAAAAAGAAAGAGGAATTACAATATTCTCAAAAAATGCATCACTGCATTACAAAGATTATAAAATTAATATAGTTGATACTCCAGGTCATGCTGATTTTGGTGGAGAAGTTCAAAGAATCTTAAAAATGGTTGACTCTGTTCTTTTATTAGTTGATGCTTTTGAGGGAACTATGCCTCAGACAAAGTACGTTCTTAAGAAATCTCTTGAGCTTGGATTAAAACCAATAGTAGTTATAAATAAGATTGATAGACCGAACTGTACACCTACTGAAGTTTTGGAAAATGTGTTTGACCTATTCGTAGAATTAAATGCAACAGATGAACAGCTTGATTTTCCAGTGCTTTATGCATCCGCAAAGAATGGTTTTGCAAAATATGAACTTGAAGATGAAGATAAAAATTTGATACCATTATTTGATACGATCATTAATTCAGTTAAAGAGCCTGATGGTGATGTGGATAAACCGTTCCAATTTCTTACTTCAGCAATAGAATATGATAATTATGTTGGAAAGATCGGTACAGGTAAGATACATAATGGTTCTGTTAAGCAAGGTGATGAAGTAGTTCTACTTAAAAGAGATGGTGAGAGGATTATTTACAGGATTACAAAACTGTATGTTTATGAAGGAATGAATAAAAAAGATGTTAAAGAAGCTTTCGCAGGTGATATTGTTTCTATAGCAGGTATAACCAAAATTGATGTTGGTGAGACAGTTGCTGACAGAAACAAACCAGTAAAGCTTGCTCTTATAGATATTGACGAACCTACACTTTCAATGATATTCATGGTTAATGATTCACCATTAGCAGGTTTGGAAGGTAAATGGGTGACTTCCAGAAATATCTGGGATAGATTACAAAAAGAATTGCAGACAAATGTTAGTATTCAAGTTGAAAAAGGTGAAACACCTGATTCCTTTCTTGTGAAGGGTAGAGGTGAACTTCAGCTTGCAATTCTTATTGAAAACATGCGAAGAGAGGGTTACGAATTCGCTGTTTCAAGACCAAAAGTTATTTTCAGAGAGCTTGAAGGGAAAAAGACTGAACCTATAGAATTGGCAATGATTGATGTAGCTGATGAATACACTGGAGTTGTAATTGAAAAGATGGGTATAAGAAAAGGTGAAATGATCAATATGGTTGTTGGTTCAGATGGATATACTCGAGTAGAGTTCAAAGTTCCTGCAAGAGGATTGATCGGATTTAGAAATGAATTTATGACTGAGACTCGAGGAACGGGGATATTAAATCACAGTTTCTATGCATATGAGTATTATAAAGGTGATATCCCTGGTAGAACAAGGGGAGTTCTAGTTGCGATGGATAAAGGACTTGCGGTTGCATATTCTTTATGGAATCTTCAGGAAAGAGGAAGTATTTTTATTCAGCCTGGTATAAGTGTTTACGGCGGAATGATAGTCGGTGAACATAGCAGAGATGGTGATCTTGATGTTAACGTTCTCAAAGGTAAAAAATTGTCAAATGTAAGATCTTCCGGTGCTGACGATGCTATCAAGCTGACACCACCTAGAGATCTAACTTTAGAGCAGGCAATTGAATTTCTGAAAGATGATGAACTTTTAGAAATTACTCCTGAAAACTACAGGCTGAGAAAAAGATATTTAAATGTTCATGAGAGAAGGAAGCATGCTCCGAAGAAATAAGAGTAAATAAGAGATATAAAAATGAATTCATTTACTTTAACAGAATTGATACCTGTGCTTCAGAATGCAATTGGACCTGCAATACTCGTTTCTGGAATTTCACTTTTTCTTCTTATGACCACAAACCGTTACGGAAGAGTTATTGACAGAGTTAGAAACCTGGCATCATTGAAGCTTCTTGAAAATGACAGGAAGATTTCTAAAATAAAGAAACAATTGAAAATATTATGGATAAGAGCTAGAATTCTTAGAGCTACGATCACTTCTGCTTCAATAGGACTCTTATCCACTACTTTTATGATAATAATGCTTTTTTACGGAAGTATCACAAATGCAAATATTGCAGGGGTGATTATGCTTTTTTTTGTTTTTTGTATTATTTGTTTAGCTTTGGCTGTGATTCTTCTCATTTGGGATAGTAACCAGTCGTTAAGAGCATTAAAGCTGGAACTGGATCACTGCAAAGAATGGAGTGACTAACTGTTTTTCCCTTTCAACGAGTAACGCGTGTCCACGTTTTTTTTTATTAAAATTAAGTAATTGATTTATACTACATTAGTAGCTATATTAAAAGTCATAGATAATAATGTGGGTAAAATTGGTATGCCAAAAATACTTGTAATAGATGATGAAGAAGAATTGAGAGAATTTGTCTCAATGAGTTTAGAGTTAAATGATTACGATACAATTCAGGCAGAAAATGGAATAGATGCTCTAGAAAAGCTCGAACAAGAAGAATTCGATTGCATAGTTTCGGATGTTGAAATGCCTCAAATGACTGGTCCTGAATTTTTAAAAGCTTTCAGACAAAAAAATACAATTATTCCTGTGATAATGCTTACAGGAGTAAAAAATCTTCATACAGTTATTGAGGTAATGAAACTTGGTGCTCAAGATTATCTAGTTAAGCCGATAAATGTTGATGAGTTATTGATCTCAGTAGAGAAGAGTATTGAATTTAAAAGACTAAAAGAAGAAAATATTAAACTTCTCAAAGAAAATAAAAAGTATCAAAAGCATTTAGAGGAGATGGTAGAAAGAAGAACTTTCCAATTAAAGGATGCAATCTTTGGATCACTTATCATTATTGCTTCTGCTATCGAAGCCAGAGATCCATACACTAAAGGTCATAGCAATAGAGTTAGACTGATAAGTCATGATATTGGAATATGCATGAATTTAAATGCTAAAGACCTGAATACACTTGATTATGGTGCTATGATGCATGATGTGGGTAAGATCGGAGTAAGTGATAATATCCTCCATAAGAACAAGTCGCTTACAGAAGATGAGTTCGATCAGATAATGTCTCATCCTCTTATTGGAGCAAATATTGTTGAAGGCATTACTTTCTTTGAACCTATGATCGATTGTATAAAATATCATCACGAAAGATTTGATGGCAAAGGATATCCTGGAGAACTCAAAGGTCTCGATATTCCTTTATTTGCAAGAATTATTGCAATTGCAGATACTTATGATGCTATCACAACAACAAGACCATATAGAACAGCAATGACCAGTAACGAAGCAATTGATATTATGGTTGCAGGTAGAGGGACTCAATTCGACCCTGATATCCTCGATGTATTTATAAGAAACAAAATATACGAAAAGGATTATATTTTTAAAGACAGAGATATCAATGAAAGTATTAATCCTTCTAGAATCGTCTTGGATGATGAAAAGATATTTGAATTATTCAATAAACCTAAAAGTTTTACAGACTCTGATATTTATGGCTAAATTATTGATAATAGGTTTGGTTATTATTACAAACATTATACAATCTCAAGACTTTTTCATTGGGAGATTGAAATACGGTGGTGGTGGTGATTGGTATAGTAATCCTTCATCAATCAACAATCTGATGAAGTTCATTGAAAGAAATGCAGGTATTGATTGCGCTGAATTAGAAAAAACTGTTACTATTACTGAGAACATAAGTTCTTTCCCATATTTATATTTAACTGGTCATGGCACGATCGACATGAACGATGAAGAGGTAAAAATCATTCGAAAACATCTTCTCAATGGCGGATTTCTTCATGCTGATGATAATTATGGATTGGATGTGTCATTTAGAAAATTAGTAAAGAAGATATTTCCGAAAAAGAAATTGTTAAAGGTACCTTTCGATCATTCGATTTATTCGATCAAGTATAAATTTTCGACAGGTTTACCGAAGATACACAAGCATGATGATAAGAATCCAGAAGGATTGGGAATATTTCATAATGGTAGATTGATTCTATTCTATTCTTACGAATCAGACCTTGGTGATGGATGGGAAGATGAGGAAGTTCACCATGATTCTCAACAAAAAAGGTCACAAGCATTGAAAATGGGATGTAACTTAGTACTTTATTATTTGACCGGACAAAAGTAAAGAAATGAAAAAATTATTTAAAAATCAGATAAAGCTAATTCGAAGCCTTGATACAAAGAAGGGCAGAAAAGAATCAGGACTTTTTATTGTCGAAAGTAAGAAGGCTGTTTTAGAATTGGTTGGCACAGATATCAAGATAGAATATTTAGTTTTCGATAATCAATTCGATTCAAATACAATAGATAAAATCGTAAAACTACTTGAGAATCCTGATATTTTCACGACTGATGATTTTAATAGAATATCTTCTCTTAAGAATAGTGAAGGTGTGATAGTTGTAGCAAAGATCCCCGAATTTAAAGAAATAGATGAATTTATTTCAGAGAAAAAATCTTTACTAGGTCTATTTGATATAAATGATCCAGGTAATCTAGGGACTATAATTCGAACTTCTTTGTGGTATGGTTTGGATGGTATAATTCTTTTTGGAAATTCTGTAGATCTATATTCTCCGAAAGTGATAAGAAGCAGTATGGGAGGTCTTTTCAAGTCAGATATCGTCGTTGTAAATAGTTACAATGACATAAAAAAGGAAATTAATAGTTTTAAAAAAGTAGGTACTTTTTTGGATGAAAAGCATGATTTTAGGAATAAAAGCACATCTAAAACCATGTCAAAAATCATGTTATTGCTTGGAAATGAAGCCAATGGATTGAATAACTCATTAAAAACTGAGATCAATTGCAATTACAGGATTAATAATAAAACTGATTTTGAATCATTAAATGTTTCTATTGCTGCAGGAATAATTATGGATAGAATATTTGGAGACAACAGCTAAATAACAAAATGAGGCTATTATGTTAATAATATTAAAGATTGGAACTACAAATAAGCAAATATTGAAAATTATTCAAGGGATCGAGCATCTTGGTTTTAAGGCAAGAATCAGTAAAGGTAGTCAAAGAACTGCAGTATTGGTTCATGGAAATATAGGATATCTTGATGCAGCTTATTTTAATAAATTTGATGGGATCAGTAAGATAATTCATATCTCTGAAAGATTAAAAATGGTTTATCGGGAGAATAATCCGTCAGATTCTATTGTAAATCTAGGTGATGGGGTTAAATTTGGTGGCAAAGAATCACAAATTATTGCAGGTCCTTGTTCTGTTGAAGATAAAGATATGATAATGGAAACAGCCGGTTTCTTAAGCTCAAGGGGTGTGAAAATACTTAGGGGCGGAGCTTTTAAACCTAGAACATCACCATATAGTTTTCAAGGATTACAGGAGAAAGGGTTAGTATATCTTGCGGATGCTGCTGCTAAACATAACATGAAGATCGTATCAGAAGCAATGGATGAATATTCATTAAGCCTTATGGCTGAAACAGCTGATATGATACAAATTGGTGCAAGGAATATGCAGAATTATTCATTACTAAAAAAATGTGGACAACTAGATAAACCGATTCTTTTAAAAAGAGGATTCAATGCTACATTGGATGATGTGTTAGTATCATTAGAGTATATACTTGCAGAAGGTAATCCAAATGTTGTTCTATGTGAAAGAGGCATCAGAATGTATGGGGCAAGTAAGCAAAGATCTATTTTAGATTTTATTGGTTTGAGTGATTTTAAAAGTGTTTCACATCTACCAATCATTGTTGATCCAAGTCATTGTACAAGAGATCGAAGCAAAGTGCCGAATTTAGCAAAATCAGCTATGGTTTATGGCTGTGATGGATTAATGGTAGAAGTACATCCAAATCCTGACCAAGCTCTTTCAGACGGTCCACAATCACTAGATTTTAATCAATTTGACAAGATGCTTATTGATTTGAAGAAATTATCTAAAATGTCAGAAAAACCTCTAAAAATATTTGATTAGGATTTATGAATATAAAAATTGGATTTCAACATAATAAGAACAGTATTAATCTTTATTTCAATGGAAAGTATAAAGTATTTGATGGTAATGAAGAGAAAATAAGTGAATTTGAAAATGCACCTTTGATTCTGGAACTTTTTAACTCAAAACCTGCAGAGTATGATTGGTATGAAAAACTTGATACATTTTATGATGTTTCTAAAATGGAAAGCTATCAGGAAAAATACTTTTATAAACATTCTAAGGTAAGGATTGTTAGAGTAGGTGTTGAAATTGGCAAGTTTGATAATTTTGAATACTGGGTATTAAAAAAATCTCAAAACATGGATGGAAAAATTTATCCATCTGGAGATTTTCAATTTAAAAAAATGATCAAAAAAGACTCGACAGGTACTATAGTCTCAAAAGATGGCATTTCTTCTTTAAAGAGTATCAAGTTTGTTCCAGAGAATGAGAATTGTAGTTTCACTGTTAAAGATGTGCCAATTGGTATTGATTTTCATTGGGGACATTCAGAAGAACTTGAATATGAAGGCGAATTGGAAGTGTTCATTGATAATAAAGGACTTCTCTCAGCTGTGAATATTATTGATTTGGAATCATATCTTATAAGTGTAAATTCTTCAGAGATGAGGAGCGATAACAACATTGAAATGCTTAAAGCTCAGACTGTTGCTGCCAGAGGAACCGTGTTAGCGACTATGGGAAAGCATCATTTCTCAGATGGATTTGACCTTTGCGCAGATGACCATTGCCAATGTTTTCAAGGAAGTAAAAGAATTTCAGAGACATCAAGGATCGTAACTTCAGAAACCGCTAGTGAAGTTTTAATGTTCGATAATAATTTTTGTGACACAAGATATTCGAAGATCTGTGGTGGTATTACTGAGAAATATTCTACTTGTTGGGAAGATATGGATTTTTCATATTTACCCGCACTAACTGACAACAATGAGAAAACTGTAATAAAAAATGTAATGTCTGAAAATGAGGCAGAAAAGTTTATTTCAGACAAATCTTTTGACTGCTACTGCAACACATATAATCACAAGTTACCTGAGTCACTGGAATTTTCTAAAGATCTATTCAGATGGGAAGAGAACATATCATTAACTGAGATCAAAGAAAATTTGAAGAATAAATTCCAGAGAGAGATCGGAGATATCTTAGATATAGTATCAATCGAGAGGGGATATTCCGGTCGAATTAAAGTACTTGAAGTTATAGGAACCGAAAGCAAAACTACAATATCGAAAGAATTGAATATTCGTAGGTTACTTTCAAGTTCACATTTACCTAGTTCTGCTTTTGTCATTGAAAAAAACGAAGATGGATTTAATCTGAAAGGAGCAGGATGGGGACATGGTGTCGGACTATGCCAAATCGGCGCACAGATAATGGGCGAGAAAGGTCATAGTTACAAAGATATATTGAAGCATTATTACAAAGGTTCAGAGCTAAAGAGATTGGAACTTCATTGAAAAATCTTATAAAACATATTGATTACCAGTTGATTCTAAGTGTCGTTTTATTGTTTTCTATAGGGTTACTCGGAATATTTAGCGCAAGCAAACCTACTGGCGAAGAGAGTTTGATAATTAAGCAATTAGTTTGGTTTACAGCAGGTGTTGGTCTAATAGTACTAATTCAATTCTTTTCTTTAAGGTACTTGGAAGTTATGAGCAATGTGCTTTACAGTGTTTTATTGCTTATGCTTATTTTAATATATTTTATTGGAAGTACAAAGATGGGTGCCCAGAGATGGTTTGATCTTGGTTTCTTTCAATTTCAACCATCTGAAATAGGTAAATTTATAATGATCTGTGCGTTAGCAAGTTATTATAGTAACGGCAAGATATTCTGGAATGATAGGAAGTATTTGATTACAGGTGTTTTGATAACTCTAGCACCTGCAATATTAGTGTTTAAGCAACCTGATTTGGGAACTTCTTTGGTTTATATTTTTCTTTATGTAGCAATTATTTTCGCAGCAGGTGTACCATATTACTATCTTCTCAATATGTTTGCAGTTCTGCTTTTTATTGTTGCAAAAGGAGTAGGAATGCAATTTTTTGTAACAGCCTTGATTATTTATGCGTTAATACTATATAAATTTTCAAAAAGTTACACTAAAGCAGCTATTATTTGGCTTGTCTGTTTTTTTACAGGAGTTGGATCTACATTTATCTGGGATAAATTGAAACCATATCAAAGAATGAGGATATTAACCTTTCTTGATCCTGAAAAATTTTCACGAGAGGGTGGTTGGCAGGTAGTTCAATCTAAAGTGGCTGTCAGTAATGGATCTCTTCTAGGAGAAGGGTTTTTGAATGGTAGTCAAGTTCAATTAAGATTCTTACCTGAGGGTCATACTGATTTTATTTTTAGTGTGATATCGGAAGAATTTGGATTGATTGGCATTCTTATTCTTTTAAGTTTGTTATCATTATTTATTTATAGATTGATAAAAATTACTATTGATACGAATAATAAATTTTTATATTTAGTTAGTTCAGGCATAACGGCATTGTTTATATTTCAAATAGTATTGAATATTGGGATTGCAATTGGTATAATGCCTGTGACCGGACTTACATTACCTTTTCTCAGTTACGGAGGTTCTGCATTACTGGTGAATATGATAATGATTGGGGTCATCATAAGTATAAATAGAGAGAAAAAAGTTATTTAATAATAAGGGTATAAAATTGAAGAAATTTATAATGATAGTACTGATCTTCGGGATCATATCGGTATTTGCGAAAGCTCCGGAAGAATACACAAAAGCATATGAACTCTTTAACAAAAAGGAATATAAAGCCTCGGAAAAGATATTTAGAGATTTTATTGAGACAAATCCAGAGCATTTCTATGCTGCAAATTGTTTCTATTGGCTTGGTATGATAAACCTAAAACAAAAAGATTACATGGGAGCGTTATTTGATTTTGAGCAAGTAATGACCTGCTCAAATGAATGGAAGTATTCAGATGCAATGATCGGTGTAGGAAGCACTTATATGAAACTTAAAGAATATGATAAAGCAAAGAGTACCTATGAAAGAATAAAGAAACTTTATCCGAAAGATACTAAGAATGTGAATGAATCAAATAAACAACTTAAGATAATTGAGCAAAAATTAAGTAAAACCGGAAGATAAAATGAATATATTGTTATTCGAAGATAATTTTTACAATAATTTTGGACCATTAACAAAACTAAGACCTATTCACGAACTGCGAACAGGTATCTACAGCATATCAGATAAATACCAAAAATTATTCTCTGAAGATGAATTCTATTTTTACCATAGAGCAAAATTCAATACAAGATACAGAGCAAAAGGGTTAAAACTTTTTAGTTCGATGGAAGACGGTGAAGAATTTATAGCTATAAATTCCAGAATACTTCCTGATAATAATCTAATCAAATATATTGATCTGCTTAAATCGGGGAAGTCGAAATATATTAAAAATAAAGATAATAACCTACTTGTAGGAATGTTTAAAACAAAAAAGGAATTTAAGACAAATTATACAAAGAAAACTTCAAATTCTATCGTCCCGAAATTCAATATAATATCATATCCATGGGATTTGATTACTTCTAATGGAAATCAGATCATTTCTGATCTAAAATATATCAAAGCTGAAAAGGGTTGGATGAGAAAGGACCCAGAACATGTCATATTAACCAGCAGTGAAAATATATATATTAAGAGGAACGCAAACATTAGAGCAGGTGTAATAATTGATGCGTCTGATGGACCTGTAATTATAGACGAAAAAGCTGATATAATGCAAAACAGTGTCATCATAGGTCCTGCTTACATAGGTAAAGGGTCGACAGTAAAAATTGGTGCAAAGATATATGAAAATACTTCAATTGGTGAAGTATGCAAAGTTGGTGGAGAAATTGAGGGAAGTATTATTCATGGTTACAGCAATAAGCAGCACGATGGGTTTTTAGGACATGCTTACCTTGCTGAATGGTGTAATCTGGGAGCGGACACAAATAATTCTGATCTTAAGAACAATTACTCTAATGTTAAAGTAGAATTAAATGGAAACTTAATTGATACTGGATCGATGTTCGTAGGTTTAATTATGGGAGATCACTCTAAGACAGGTATAAACACAATGTTCAATACCGGAACAGTAGTTGGTATAGGCTGTAATGTTTATGGTGCGGGATTTCCTCCAAGAAATATTCCTGATTTCCATTGGGGAAGCAAAGAGAAATTAGTCAGGTATCCATTTAAACGAACACTTGCAACTATGATAACAGTTATGGCCAGACGAAATAAAGAGTTAAGCAAAAAAGACAAGGAAATTTTAGAAAAAATACATTTAAAATCAAAATAATGGAGAAGTAATGTCAGATAAGAAATTTTATATGTTCTCAGTACTAATACTGATCGCAGCAATTCTATTGAGTTATAAATATGAAGATACCGAAGCTTCAACAAATGACACTCTTCAGTATTTTAAGAAAATGAATTATATTTTAAGGATAGTTGACAATGTTTATGTTGATGAACCAGATAATGAAAAGATGATGGAAGGTGCCATTGAAGGACTTTTAGAGGGACTTGATCCTCATTCTACATATATTCCCGCAGAGGAACAGAAAGAAGTGGAAGAGGACTTTAAAGGTGAATTCGGCGGGATTGGTATAGAGTTTGAGATAAAGCGTAAATTCCTGACAGTCATATCTCCAATACCTGATACTCCTTCTGACAGATTAGGTCTTCAGCCAGGCGATCGAATTATTAGAATCGATGGTAAAACCGCTGTTGGGATAACTACAAAAGAAGTTTTTAAAAGACTTAAAGGGGTTATAGGTACGAAAGTAAATATTACAATTGCTAGAACAGGAGTTGACAAACCTCTGGAATTTGAAATTAATCGAGCGGCTATACCTGTATATAGTGTTATCGCAAAATGTATGCTTGATGATAAAAAAACCGGATATGTTTCGATAAATAGATTTGCATATAAAACAGCATCAGAACTTGAGGAAGCACTTCAAACTCTGGAAGGAAGAGGCATGACTCAGCTGATTTTAGACTTGAGAGGTAATCCAGGTGGATTAATGGATCAAGCGATCGATGTTGTTGATAAATTTCTTGATGCAGGTAAAATGATAGTTTATACCAAAGGAAGATTCAAAGATTTTGACGACGAGTATTTTTCTACAAGACAGGCAACTCATGAGAAAATGCCAATTATTATTTTAATTGATGCCGGATCAGCTTCTGCTTCAGAGATTGTGAGTGGTGCTTTGCAAGATCATGATAGAGCCTTGATTCTGGGTACAAAATCATTTGGAAAAGGATTGGTTCAAAGACCTTTCGATCTTGGAGATGGGTCAGTTGCAAGGATCACAATTGCAAGATATTATACTCCTACAGGACGATTGATACAAAGACCTTATGAAAATGGTACGGAAAGCTATATTTATGATAGATTCACTGCTGAAGATGACCTTACAGAAAAGCAAATATTTAAAAGAGATTCCATAAAGAAAGCTCAAACATTTTATACTCTGAGAAAGAAAAGAGTAGTTTATGGAGGTGGTGGAATAACTCCAGATTCAACGATCACTTACGATCTTTATTCAGATCTAATGACTGATTTGTTCAGAAAAAGAGTATTTCAGGATCATGCAATTAATTTCTTCAATGAGCACAAGAACGATAATAAAAAATGGAAGACAGATTTCGAAGCTTTTTATAATTCTTTTGAAGTAAGTGATGAAATGGTGAAGAAGTTTATTGATATTGCAGCAAAAAATAAAATTTACATAGTCGACAATAATTCAGATGTTAAAAAAAGAAAAAGTACAGAATTAGTATTTCCTTTAGAGGTTCTTGCGAAAAGAGAGACAATGTATTTAATGATCCCAATACCTGATAAAAAGGAAATGAAGAAAGACGAAGTGTTTGTTACTAAAGAAAATTTTGAAAAAGATATGGAAAGAATAAAATTAGAAATCAGGTATAACATAGCAAGGCAATATTTTAAGGATAAATCGTTATATCCTAGAATAAAAGCGATGAGTGATAAATTTGTAAAAAAAGCTTTAACAATGTTCGATGAAGCAAAAAAATTAGCGGATATCAAGTAGGGAAGTTGCACTGCAACGTCTTGCAATAACGTAGGGAACACAAAAATGCGTTCCTCGAAGAATAAAGGAAAGTAAATGCGGTCATATAAAATTAAAGATTTTGAAAACTTATTTGTAATAGATTTCAACAAAATAGATTGGAAAGATCTTAAAGTACAGCCTGATGAAAGAATTGAATTACTTATAGTAGAAGATGAGAGTTCATTTAGAGAGCTGTTAAAAGAGATACTAGATACTACAGATATTTATAAGATCGATACTGCTGAAAATGGGAAAGAAGGATTAAATAAATATAATGAGAAGAGACATGATATCGTGATCTCTGATGTTATGATGGATGAGCTTACTGGTATTGAAATGGCTGAGAGTATTATTAAGATCAATCCACATCAAAAAATCTTTTTTGTAAGCAGCTGGCTTAGTCAAAAACAAATGGTAGCAAAATTTGAAAAACAATTCACTGAAGGATACTTTCAATTCATAGATAAACCTTTTGATCTTAAAGATTTTCAAAATAGGATATACTTATTTATTAATGATTCTTTATCCGATATTAAATTCAATGTCCTCGATAAAAGTGCTTTAGAAAGGACAATGAGAGCTCTTGAGCCTTATCAATTATTAGTACTTCACAGAGAGATACTGAACAGATGTATTTATTTATCAGAAGTTTTGTTGAAGAAACAATATGAAAGAGAAAATATTACAAATTTATTTTTGAATAATAAGGATTATATGCAAAGCGTTGGATGTAGCTATGATGAAGTCTATTGTCGTGGAAATGTCTGTATGAATATTTCACCGGACTGTATGACAAAAAAGCTTAAACATCAAATGGAAATCATGATGGGATTAATTGAAGAAATACATATGCATTACAAAAAAAGTCATAAAGGTGAGGTTAATTAGATGAAGAAAATATTAGTAGTTGGATCAGTGGGTATTGATGATATCGAAACTCCTGCTGGTAAGGTTGAAGGTGTTCCAGGTGGATCAGCTATTTACTTTAGCTTGGCGGCATCAGCTTTTGCAGATATAAACTTTGTAGGTATAGCAGGTGAAGACTTTCCAAAAGAAATAATTGCCTTGATGAGATCTCGAGAGATCAACCTTGATGGTTTTGAGATAGTAGAAGGTAAAACTTTTAGATGGTCTGGGAAATATCATGATAATATGGATAGTAGAGACAGCCTTCTGACGGAACTGAATGTATTTGAAAAATTTACACCAAAATTACCGGGAAATTATAAAAATAGTGAAATAGTTTTCTTAGCGAATATTCATCCTCAATTACAACTTCAAGTTCTTAATGAAATACAAAATCCTGAGTTGGTTATTTCTGATACAATGAATTTTTGGATCGAAGGTGATCGTTCAGAAGTTTGGGAAGTTGCTAAAAGATCTGATATATTTATTCTAAATGACTCAGAAATAAGCTTGCTTACACGTGAATCTAATTTTTTAAAAGCTGCTGATAAATTCCTTGAAGACTGTCCAAAACTTCAGGCTTTAGTAGTAAAATTAGGAAAATATGGTGCTTATGTAACAGATGGTAAAGAAGAATTTTTTATTCCTGCTTATCCACTTAGAAAGGTAGTTGATCCTACCGGAGCAGGTGATAGTTTTGCAGGTGGATTTACCGGATATTTAGCTCTGAAAGGTAATTATTCTTTTGATGAAATAAAAAAAGCTGTGATTTATGGCTCTATTACAGCATCATTTTCAGTTAGTAATTTTTCGATAGAAGGGTTAAAGAATTTTAGTGATGATGATATTCAAGACGCGTATAAAATGATGATGAAAGTTATAAAGATGTAGGAATAAAATAGGTCAGATGTAAAGCCTGACCGTACGAGTTATTTTCTTATTCAAAGATATCTTTAAGATCATCGATCCTATCTTCTAAACGTTCTTTTTCAAATACAGTTAAATCACATTTAATAGCCAGGTCATAATAAGATCTGGCTTTTATTTTATTCCCAAGGCTCTGAAAACTGATGGATAAAAAATAGTAAGAATTAAATAGATCAACGTTTGAATAAGTTTCATTAAACCCCATCAATTTCTCAATGATAGTCTGATAATAATCTATTGCTAAAGCATAATTTTTTTGTTCAAACAATGCTCTTGCCTTTAAAAATAAGAAGAAATGTGAATTAGGATACTTTTTCAAAGCAGTGTTTGCAAGTTCAAGTG
>JAQIDB010000172.1 GCA_027858225.1 Candidatus Delongbacteria bacterium | reverse complement strand
CTATGAAACTAACAAAAAATTCCGGTAGGGAAGTTCCAAAAGCAACAACAGTAAGCCCGATAACAAATGGATCAATATTATGCGATATTGAGATCGCCTGTGCACCTGTGATTAGCAGATCTCCACCTTTGATTAATATATAAAGCCCCACTGCAAGAAAAATTGATAATATAATCGGATTGCCTGTGTTTAATATTTCTGTAATTGATCCCAATTTATATCCTATAGAATTAATTTAACCATTGGTATTGTTATCTTCTCAAGTTGAAATTTAAAGTATCTGTCTGTCATACTCGCAATAAAATCCCTTACCTTTTCTACATCAGAGATACTTTCTTTGTATTCAATATTCTTACTGTTCAAGAAGTGTTCATATATATCTGAGTCTCTGTTTTCTGTAATAAGATCATCTAGATATGTTTCAAATAGAGTTTCAAATGCTTTTTCGATCTTCTTTCTTTCTCTTTTCAGCTTCTCATTGTTGTAAATATGTTTGTAATTGAAAGCTTTAAGCTCTTTAAGAGCATTACCTATCTCGGAAGAAAATCCAATATAAGGTTTTTCATAGCTGTTAAGAGTAATGTCTTTCACAAGTGTATCAATTATTTTACTGTTGTTATTTCCAAGAATAGAAGTAATCTCTTTAGGTATTTCATTTCTCTTGATCAAATTCAAGTGTATGGCATCTTCAATATCAGTACCAATGTAAGCTATTGTGTCAGATAACCTGATAACGCAACCTTCCAAAGTCATTGGGATTGTTTTTACATGTTTTTCAATTTTCATTTCTTCAACATATTCTTCAATGTCTTGCTCAGTTTTATTTATCTTAGGTTCAAGCTTATTCTGATGTATCTCCCCATCGTGTGAAACTATTGCATCTCTGGTTTGGAGTGTAAGATTCATTCCTTTACCTTTATAGGAAAATTTATCCACAATATATAAACTGTGAATATTGTGATGAAACTTCCCAATACCATGCTTTACACATTCATTACTGAGAAATATTTCCCCATCATGCCCAAAAGGGGTGTGTCCAAGGTCGTGTCCTAGGGCTGCCGCCTCAATAAGATCAGGGTTAAGAGATAATGAACGACCTATGGTCCTTGCTATCTGCGAAACATATTGAGTATGCACGATCCTTGTAGTTATTTGCTCATCAGTGAGAGATGAAAAATAATATACCTGTGTTTTCCCCGCACTTCTCCTGTACGCTCCACTGTAGATTATCCTATCTCTGTCTATTGAGAACGGTAATCTGATGTCATCCTTGCTCGATTTTTTTCTTATCGCATCAACATTCTTAACAGCAAATGGAGATAGATTTTCATCTATCGAGCTAACGATATTTTTTTTAATATCTTGGTAGTTCATTTTAATCTTCTACTTTTATCTCTTGATACTGCAATTTATTCTTGTGTAATTTTAAGTTTTCTCGTTTTAAAATGGTAAGAAACTTCAATACCGTATTTTTGTTTACCTATTTTTTCTCTGGCTATTATATCAGGAAAACCATCAAGTTCAAATATTCTCATTATAAATTCATCAGAAAAATTTCTAGGGGCCAATCCGAGAGCTTCTAATTCTTCGGTTGTTGTCAAATTTCCGGTATCCTCAGGATCTTCACCGGGAAGATCGGTCACCCAGTATCCATTAATATCATAATGAGCCTGAACTAATTCAGCATTGACCATAACAGCATTTTTTAGAACAGATATTACCGCTCTTTTGATCATGTAATTATAGCTTAGTAATCCAATAGATGCCAGCACGACAACAATCGTGCTGACGACTATAAGCTCAACTAAAGTAAATCCCTTGAAATTTTTCACAATTATGATTTAATACCTAATCTTCCGAGTAAAGCTTTATCACTAACAGGTCTTCCTCTGAATTTTTCGAAAAGAACATTCATGTCTTCACTATCACCTTTTTCAAGAATATTTTCCATGAATTTTTTACCTGCTTCTCTATTAAGCACAGTATCTTTTTCAAGGAATAGTGAAAATGCATCTGCATCAAGGATATTTGCCCACATATAACTGTAGTAACCTGCTGCATAACCACCTGCAAAGATGTGACTGAAACCAGCTTCAAAATATGAATCATCGATGTAAGGAGTATTATTATATTTCACCATCATTTTCTTTGAAATATCATGCGCTAAAGGCATTTCGTCTTTCATACTCTCTGTGTGGTGCAATGCCATATCGAACATTCCAAATGTGATCTGTCTTCTTGCATCTGAAGCTCTCATAAAATCATTTGCTTTTAACAGTTTATCCATTAATTCTTTAGGCATTGGTTTGCCAGTTTTGTAATGCTTTGCAATCATTTTTAAAGATTCTTCTGTTTTTACAAAATTTTCATGGAAAGAAGATGGTAATTCCACAACATCCCATTTAACACTAGTACCTGAAGTAGCTGAAAATTGAGTTTGTGATAAAGCACCGTGAAGAGCGTGTCCAAACTCGTGGAATAAAGTTGTTACTTCATCATATCTAAGTAAAGCAGGCTTGTCTCCAATAGGTGGTGTAAAATTACAATGAACGCCAACGATTGGAGTAGTCTTTTTACCATTATAATTCATACCTGATACCATTCCACTCATCCATGCACCTGGTCTTTTTTGACCTGACCTAGGATAAAGGTCAACATATACATATGATCTTAATTCATCATTTTCATCTACGAGCTTGAATGTCTGAACGTCTTTATGCCAAACAGGAATATTATCTATTTTTTCAAATTTAATGCCATAAAGCTCTTTTGCAATATCATAAAATGCTTGAAGAGTTTCATTTGCTGAGAAGTATTCACTTACTTCATTCTCGTTGAAAGAATATTTCTTTTCTTTCAATTTATTTGTCCAGTAGCTTGTTTCCCAAGGCATTAATGTTTCGAATTTTTCACCAAATGCTTCTTCTTTTAATGCTTTTATTTCGTTGAATTCCTCTAAGGCAACATCTTCTGTCTTTATTGCAATATTATCTAAGAATTCCATAACAACTTCAGGAGATTCAGCCATCTTCTTCTCCAGAGAAAGTTGACCAAAGGTATCAAAGCCTAATAAATTAGCCTTTTCCTTCTTAAGTTTTAAGATTTCCTGGATCAAAGGTCTGTTGTCTATACCTTCTTTTGTTCCTCTTGTAAAATAAGCACGCCATAACTTCTCTTTTAATTCTACATTTTCTGCAAATTTCATAAATGGTAAGAATGATGGCATATCCAAATTGAATACCCAAGTATTCTCATCACCTTCATCTATCTTCATTGCAATAGCTTTTTCTCTAGCTCCGGTAATTGAGTCTTCAGGTAGCCCTGTAAGATCTTTTTTATCTTTTATTACAAGTTCGAAATTTGACTTTACTACATTGTTCGAAAATTTAAGAGAAAGTTCACTTGATTTTAAATTTATTTCTTTAAGTTTATTTTTGTCTTCGTCATTCAATTCGGCACCGGAAAGAATAAATCCTTTAATAGTATTGTCTAAATGCCTTTTCTTTTCTCCCGTCAATGCTTTTGCTTCATCTGTAGCAGCATAATCTTTATACATCTTGTAATTGTCCGGGTCCATTGACATTTCATTACCAAATTCTGTAAGCAATTGTATCGCTTTTTGGAACTCTTCATTGATCTCGTCACTTGTCATTGTACTGTATAGTTGCGACATAGGTGAAACAACTTTATTCACTGCTTCACTTACTTCCATTTCAGGAATTAGAGTATTGTCAAATGTTCTTGCACCAGTAAAATCGATAAGCTTCTTGTTCTCTTTTTTTGCGTAGTCCAAGATCTCTTTTGTAGCTGGAACGAAATGTTCTGGCTTGATTTTGTCGTAGTGAGCAAATTGCTCGTTGTTAAGTAATGGATTTTCCATTTTTTTTTCTCCTATTATGTTAATAAATAAATTCATCATTATTAGGATTTATAATATAAATTGGTTTATACATAAAAGCAATGAGAGAAATTACATCACGACTTACTTGATTCATAAAACAAAATCATTTTTAAAGTTGCTTATTCATCCAAATTGCGGTATATTCGCAACTCTTATGTATTATATATATAAGAACAGGCACAAAAAATTGGAAAAATTATGTTCGATGATCTAAGCGGTAAGCTTGAAAACATATTTAAGAAGCTAAAAGGTCAGCACAGGCTCTCTGAAGATAACATCAAAGCATCTTTAAGAGAAGTTCGTATTGCATTACTTGAAGCAGATGTGAACTATGTTGTTGTAAAAGACTTTATTCGCAGAGTTAAAGATAGAGTTGTCGGAGAGAAAGTTTTTGAAAAAATCACTCCGGGTCAGCAGATCATCAAATTTATCCATGATGAACTTGTAACGGTTCTTGGTGGTGAAGTATCTGAAGTAAAATTTCCTGGCAACCCTACGATTATTATGCTCGCAGGTTTACAAGGTTCAGGTAAAACAACACATTGTGCTAAAATTGCAAATTTTCTGAGAAAGAGATATAGGAAATCACCATTAATGGTGGCAGCAGATATTTACAGACCGGCAGCAATCGATCAGTTGCAAACTTTAGGAAAACAACTCAGCATACCTGTTTACAGCGAAGATTCAAAGAATGTGAGTGAAATCGCAGAAAATGCTATAAAATTTGCAAAAGAGAATAACCATAATGTTGTCCTTATTGATACTGCAGGTAGATTACACATAGATGAGCAGATGATGCAGGAGCTTATAGATCTTAAGGACACTGTAAATCCAACAGAGATACTATTTGTTGCTGATAGCATGATCGGACAAGATGCTGTGACTACAGCTAAGGAATTTAACGAGCAGTTGAACTTTGACGGTGTTATTCTAACAAAGATGGATGGTGATTCCAGAGGTGGAGCGGCATTATCTATCAGAGAAATAACCGGAAAACCTATAAAGTTCGTAGGTGTAGGTGAAAAACTTGACGAACTTGAGATGTTCCATCCGGACAGACTTGCACAGAGAATCCTAGGAATGGGTGATGTTCTAACCTTAGTGGAAAAAGCTCAGGAGAACATGGATCAAGATGAAGCTGAAAGACTTGCAAAGAAACTTCAAAAAGAAGATTTTACATTTGAAGATTTTCTAGCACAAATCAAGCAAATCAAAAGAATGGGTTCAATTAAATCAATGTTGAAAATGATGCCCGGTATAGGAAGTAAGTTAAACGAAATTGATATAGATGAAAAAGCTTTTACCAAAATCGAAGCTATTATCTTCTCGATGACAAGAAAGGAACGTAATCGTCCTTCTCTGCTAAACGGATCAAGAAAATTAAGAATCGCTAAAGGTTGTGGAAGAAGTGTGCAGGAAATAAATCAACTCATGAAACAATTCCAGCAAATGAACGGAATGATGAGGCAGATACGAAAGATTGGATTTGATAAATTAGCGAAAGGTATGTTCGGCAAAGGAATGTCACAGAATAAACCTTTCTAATAAACAGGATAGACAAACTATCCATAAACTCAATTGTAATGAATATTTTGGATTGGTTCCCGAGATATTTAATTTACAAGGAAATAAATAACCGGAGGTAAAATTGGTTAAACTAAGACTAACAAGACTTGGTAGAAAGAAAAGACCTTTCTATAGAATCGTTGCAATAGATTCTAGAAAACAGAGAGATGGAGCTTTCCTGGAAAGACTTGGGTATTTTGACCCAATCGCATCAGGTGAGTCAACAAAATTAGTTCTTGACTCAGAGAACATTATGAAATGGCTTTTAAAGGGTGCTCAGCCATCTGAAACTGTTAAGAATATTCTTAGCAAAGAAGGAATAATGCTTAAGTACGACATGCTTAAAAGACACAAGACTGAAAAAGTAGAAAAAACAGGTATGAACGGAAAGAAAACCGTTAAGTATCTTGCTGTAAAAGATGAAAATGGTAATCCTATCAAAAAGTTTACTGATGCTGAAGTTGAAGAAGCATACAATAACTGGCTGGTTGAGAAAGAAAAAAGAGCAAATGCACCAGAAAAGAAAACAACTAAATTGTCTAAAAAGGCAAAAGCAAAAATAGAAGCTGACAAGCTTGCAGCTCAAGATGCTAAAGCAGCAAAGATAGAAGCTGACAAAGTAGCCGCAGAAGAAGCAAAAGCAAAAGTTGAAGAGGCTAAGAAAGCTGAAGAAGATGCAAAACAAGCTGCCGCTGCCGCGAAGGAGCAAGCAGAAGCAAAAGCAGAAGAAGCTCCCGCAGAAGCAGTTGAAGAAACAAAAACTGAAGAAACTCCAGCTGCTGAATAATGTTAAATCCTGATGACTATATATTTATAGGGATCATTGGTAAGACTACAAAGATCGACGGCTCATTGACAATAGTACCATTAACTACCTTCCCTGAAAGATTCAAGGATATGGAAGAATTCTTTTTAACCAAAGAATATGCTTCCCCTATGACGGTTAAAGTTGAAAACATTGTTTACAACAAGAAAAAAATAACTATCAAACTCCAAGGGATTGATTCTATAGAAAAAGCTCAGGAACTAATGGGATATAGAATCACTGTTCACAAGGATGCAAAAGCTGATCTTCCGGAAGATTTCTATTATCACGATGATCTAAAGGAATGCACAGTATATTCAAGTGAAGGTAACGAATTAGGTAAGTTGGTCAATGTACTGGAAATGTCTTCGAATGATATTTATGTAGTAGATCACAGAGGCAAGGAACTCCTTATACCTGCAATATCGCAGTTTGTTAAGGAGATTGACATAGAAAAAAGAAAGATCACAGTGTCTTTAATTAACGGAATGTTACCTGCTACAGATGTAGCGTCAACGGATGTGGATGGAGCACTAACGGATGAAGATTGATATCATTTCTGCTCATCCTGATATGTTCACAGGTTTTCTCAATCATTCGATCTTAAAGATCGGAAAAGATAAAGGTTTGGCTGAAATAAAAGTTCACGACCTGAGAAAATGGACTGAGGATAGACATAGCACAGTGGACGATACTCCTTATGGAGGTGGTCCTGGAATGATAATGAAGATAGAACCTTTTTACGAAGCCATAATGGAGCTGAAGCAAGAAGATTCATATATTATCCTGACTACTCCTACCGGTAAACAATACGACCAGGAGCAAGCTCATAAATTCCTAGATTATAGACATTTGATAATAATTTGCGGACATTATAAAGGTATTGATGCAAGAATTGATAACTTTATTGATCTAAAACTTTCTGTGGGAGATTACATCTTAACGGGTGGCGAACTTCCTGCTGCAATAGTTGTAGATTCTGTCTGTAGGTTGATACCGGGTGTTATTTCGGATATTGACTCAGCATTGTCTGATTCTTTTGAGAATGGTTTGTTGGATTGCTCATATTATACTAGACCGTATGATTTTATGGGCTTGAAGGTGCCAGAGGTACTGACTTCAGGGAACCATAGAAAAATCGAAGAATGGCGGGTTAATGACTCGATTAAAACAACAACAAAGAATAGACCGGAATTGTTAATAAAAAAAAATAAAAAATAAAAAGAGGTATTATAATGGATTTCATTAATACTCTGAACCAAGAACAGATTAGAAAAGACATACCAGCATTTCACTCAGGTGATACTTTGGATGTGCATTTGAAGATCGTTGAGGGTACTAAAGAGAGAATACAGCTCTTTACGGGTACTGTTATTCAAGTTAGAGGAACAGGCGTTGGTAAAACATTTACAATTAGAAAAATATCTAATGGTATCGGCGTTGAAAGAATTATACCACTTAACTCTCCTCAGATCGATAAGATCGTAAGAGTTAAAGAAGGTAAAGTAAGAAGATCAAGAATTTTCTACTTCCGTCAGAGAAGAGGTAAATCTGCAAGAATTAAAGAAGCAAGAACAGGTAGATCATAGATTACTGCATTTATAAAAAAAGGTGAGAATTTTCTCACCTTTTTTTTAGTTTCTAAATGCTTTTGTAACCCTATCTAACTCAATTCTGTTCTCTCTATCTTTGATAGATTGTCTTTTTTCATACTCTCTCTTACCTTTACACAGACCTATCTCTATCTTAATCAAATGCCTGACTTTATATACTTTTAAAGGAATAATGGTCAATCCGGTATTCTGCATTTTAACGCTCAACTTATGTAGCTCTCGCTTATGAAGTAGAAGTTTCCTGCTACGAGTTATATCATGCTGATAGGTACTCGCATTTTTAAACTCTGATACATGCATTCCAATTACAAATAATTGATTATCTATGAACTTACAATAGCTTTCTTTAAGAGAGATACGCCCTTGCTTTATTGACTTAACCTCACTACCTACAAGCACAATTCCTGCTTCATGACGATCCATTATCTCATAATCATGAAAAGCTTTTTTGTTTCTCGCTAGAGTATTATTCGGTATTTTATTTTTTTTATTTTTTGCCATATCTGTCTCACAAAAAAACGCATCATATAGATGCGTTTTCTATTTAGCATTACTATATAATTTATTTTTCAATTCCGGAGAAATCACCTATTGTCAATTCAATAATAGGATTCACTTTACTATTATCAAATTTAACACTCATAGGATATTCACTTCTTTCGAATACTCCGGATTTCTTTAATATATATTTATTTATATTCTCAACATCTTCCACAGAATAGAATATTTCACCAAGTAATTCAAGAAGTAATACATTTGATTCCTCTATTGAGAACCCATCTCTATTATTAATCGCATGAATCCCTGAAATCTGACCTTCGGTCATTGTAAAATAAATTGATACGCCATTACCTGAGAATTTAAGAGTATTTTTAGCATTCTGAGTATAAAGTGCATCTTCGGTATAAATACCTTTAAAATATGCTGTTAACTCATTGTAATTCATTTTCATTACGATCTTAGCATCATCTCTTGCTAAAATTAAAGCTTGGTTATATTCTTTCTCTTTTTGGATCTCTAAGATTTTTCTTTCCCTTTCTTCTTCTCTCATACGTTTTTTCTCAGCGATCTCTTTTCTTCTTAGAATTTCCATTTCAGTTAATTCATAAGGTTCACTATAATAATCTACAGAAAATAAAAATTTATTCTTTGTATAACCTTCAATATAGCCTCTATCTTTATTGAAAACTCTTATTCTTGTAAGTTCAAGACCTAATTTACCATCAACTACTTCAACAAATTCATGTGAGTAAATATATGTTACAGGATCAGCAAATTTACTACGATCCTTATAAACTGGTGCTTTTCTATTCTTTATCCAACGGAATTTAGAATAATGAGGTTCAACTTTTTCCGAGTAGAACTCTTTACCGTTCTCATCCACCATATATTCTTCATTTGAAACTTCTCTTTCATTAACATCACGGCCTTGTAATCTGATCTGATCTTTTCTAGACAGCTGTGAAGTAACACATCCAAAAAGTATTAGTCCTGTAAAAATCATTAATAAAATATTTTTCATAATATTCCCCTTAAAGTTAAAGGTATGTATTCGTTTGATATCTAGTCTATTAGTAATATAATTAAGTCTATCAAGAAATCAATGATTATTATTCTATCTTGATAACTTGAAAATTTCAACAAACAAGATTATTTCTTTCTTTTCTTTATTTCACCAAGCCAGTATTTCACAGAATTTTTTGTTTGAAAATCTTCCTGCGCTATATTAAACATTCGCTTGGCCTCTCGATATCTTTTCATCTTTACCAATGCGATACCTTTCTCAAGGTGAGCTAAGCTATATTTTTTATCTTTATTGTGCTTCAAAGCCATATTAGCATATTCCAACGCACTACTTGCCCTACCCTGAATATTATAGATCTGAGCTAATCTTATACAGATCTCATAATATTTTCTATATCTTTTCTTACCAAGTTTCACACCTTTAAGGAAAACTGAAACTGCTTCATCCAGAAGCTTGTCTTTTTCTACTTTATTCGTTGTCTTATGCGATAATTCAACAATTGTAGCACCCAAAGCATTGTATATTTTATGTTCTTTCGGATCTAATTTTAGAGCTTTTTTATAATAAGTAATTGCTGTTTTCGGATCATCTTTTTTAGTTATATAAATTACGGCTATAAGATAATATGCTTTCTCCGGTTTATATATTTTTGCCATCCTTTTATAATATTTAATTGCAATATCTGGTTTTGAATGGAGCATTTTCCTACCGGCAGCATGGTAAAGTTTTCCTTTCGTTTTCTTGTCTTTTATCTTTTTTATAGATTCATCAAATTCTGTAAATTGACCAAGTTCTATATACACTAAACAAATTTGATTAAATGCATCTTCAAAATCTTTTTCGATTTTCAATGCTTCTTGAAATTGGATCAGCGCATCTTCATATTTTTTATCTTTTTTAAGTTTTATCCCTTTATTGTAAAAAGCTTTATGCTCATTCTTAGACTCTTCATCACATTGTTTTAATTCACCTTTTAATTTCTGAGCTTCTTCCCATGTTTTATTGTACTTCGGTAATAGCTCATCATATCGTTTTTTAGATGTTTCATCATTTTTCATTTCTATTTCAATGTCTTTCCATGCTTCAATTTTTTTGTCATATGCTTTTTTTAGATCTGAACAAGCATCCGCATATAAAGAAATAGTCGTTAGTATAAAAATTATTATGATAAATAATCGCATTTGTATCTCCGTTTTTCATTCATTGTTCAAATGAGTAAGAAAAAAACTGTAAAATATGTATTTTAGCAAGTGAAAACTTTAATATTTTTAATTAACTAAAAATCTGATTTTTTCACTATATTACTCATTTTTAATCCTTTTGGTAAGCGCTAATTTTAAAACTTCTGTAATATGTTCAACACCATGAATAGTTAAATTCTTTATTACTTCTTTCGGTATATCTGAAAGATCCCTGATATTATCTTTTGGTATAATGATGTTTTTTATTCCTGCTTTTTCAGCTGCAATGATCTTTTCTCTGAGGCCACCAATCTCCATAGCTTTACCATGAAGAGAGATTTCACCAGTCATCGCAAAATCCTTCCGTATTGGTATTTTCGTAAAAAGTGAAATTATCGCAGTTGTAATGGCTAAACCTGCTGAAGGACCATCTTTAGGAGTGGCACCATCAGGAACATGAATATGTAGATCATGCTTTTCATATTTTTTCAGATCTATCCCTAATTTATCAGCATTAGCTTTCATATAACTTATTGCAAGTTCTGCAGATTCTCTCATTACTTCGCCTAATTGCCCCGTAATCTTAACCCTATCAGATCCTTTCATTAAATTCGCTTCAATGAATAAAATTGAACCTCCCGAAGGAGACCAGGCTAAACCAGTACAAATTCCGACCTCATTTTTCCTGTTTGCCATTTCAGGTATTATATATTTGTTCCCAAGAAATTCTTTAACTTTATCAACACCCACCTTAATAGAAGTTTTTTCACCTTTTGCTTTTATCATTGCTACTTTTCTACAGATTTTCTCTATCCTTTGCTCTAATCTTCTTACTCCGGCTTCTCTCGTATAGTTCTGCACAATAAATTCAATGCCTTTATTTGTAAAACTAATGTCCTTCTTTGTCAATCCATTTTGCTTTATCTGCCTTTTCACTATGTAATTTTTTGCAATTGCAACTTTTTCTTGAATAATATAACTTGGAAATTCAATCATCTCCATCCTATCTAATAAAGGGGCTGGTATATATTCCGGATAATTTGCTGTCATGATAAACACAACTTTTGAAAGATCGAACGGTACATCAAGGTAATGATCTATAAAGCTATTATTTTGTTCAGGATCTAAAGCTTCCAATAAAGCTGAAGCTGGATCTCCCTGATTACTTATTCCTAACTTATCTATCTCATCTAGCATCATCACTGGGTTCCTTACACCGGCTTGTCTCAGATGTTTTATTATAATACCCGGCATTGAACCAATATAAGTTCTTCTATGTCCTCTGATCTCTGCCTCGTCCCTGACACCTCCAAGAGATGCTCTAACGAATTTTCTTCCCATTGCTCTTGCTATTGATTTTCCAATTGAAGTTTTTCCCGTTCCAGGAGGACCTGTAAGACATAATATACTACCTTTCGTATCATCTGTTAGTTGTTTTACAGCCATGTATTCAAGCACTCTTTCTTTGATGTCTTTTAGACCATAATGATCTTCATCTAATATTTTTCGTGCTTTGACAATGTCTATTTTAGTCTTTATTTCTTCATTCCAAGGTAGATCGATCAACCAATCTAAATATGTTCTTGCAACAGTATATTCACTTGACGCTGAAGGCATTCTATTCAATCTTTTCAATTCTCTTTTTGCAGCCGTCATAGCAATTTTAGGTAATTTTTTCTTTATCAGTTTCTTTTGAAGCTCTTCCAACTCCTGAGCTTCATCATCAGTTTCACCTAATTCTCTTTTTATTGCCCTCAATTGCTCACGTAAGTAATAATCTCTTTGGTCTTTTTCTAATTCTTCTTCAACATCCTCTTGGATCTTTGAAGTTAGTTTAAGCAATTTCAACTCTTTGTTTAAATAGGTTGATAGTAAAATCAGCCTATTTTCAACATTTACCTCTTCGAGAATACTTTGTCTTTTTTTGATATTCATATTCAAATTAGAGGCAATAAAATCAGATATCTTAGAAGGACTTTTTATAGTTGAAAGAGCAATTTTTAGTTCATCCGGCAAATTATGAGAAAGATCTATTATTTCAATGAAAGTATCTGTAACTGTTCTTAAAAGAGCAGTTAATTTTAATCCCTTTGACTTTTTTTCTGGTAGTTCTTTTATTTTTGCAACAATATATGGGTCTTCTTGTAGTACTTTTTTAAGTTCAATCCGTGAAAGTCCTTGCACTAATAATCTTGCCGATGAATCATTGTCACTTCTAAACATCTTAAGTATTATTACTGCAGTTCCGACACTATATATCTCTTTATTTTTATACCCGCCATCATCATCAGGCTGGTTTGCAAATATTCCGACTATTTTATTTGAACTCAAGCTATCATTTATTAATTTAATGAGACTTGCATCGTTAACTATTAGCGGCATTATTACATTTGGAAATACTACCATATTCATCAATGGAATAATGGGTAATTCTTCATTGATCGAAAACAGTTTTTTATTTTTTATATTTGATGTTTTGGCCATAATTTTCGCCGGGAACTACATTTTTTTTATTTTTATTATAAAAAATCCTTTTTCAAATGTCTTTTCTAAGCTATTAAAATCAACTTTAAAAGGAAGATTTATAATTTTTTCAAATGGGCCAAAGTCAATTTCCATTTTATAATAATGACTTTTGGGCAGAAATTTTGCTTCATTTCGATATCCTCGAACGGCTATGAACTCATCATTATACTCGATCTCTATATTTTCAGGTTCAACGAATGACAACTCTAGAATAATGATCAATTCTTCATTGTTCTCAAATACATCTGTTCTTGGTTTCCATCCTAAGCTTCCATCACAAGAAAATGATTTCTGATTACTCATATATTGGTATTCTTCCGAATTATCAAGAATATTGGTAAGATGATACTTTTCCAATTTTTTCTTAAACTTACTCATTCTAAATACCTCCGTTTAAAAATTTCAACAATAAAATAATTTATGAAAAATAATTAAAATACCCAATATTTATTTTGAAAATTTTCTCTTTTGTCAAATGACATGCTAAGTAATAATTTGGCAGTTAATTTATTCAATTTCTCTTCAAAGAATTCAGCATTCCTATATAATGATCTATTCTTAAAATAAAAATACGATGATAATATTGGAAAATAACTGTCAAAAACATAGCCCTTTCCATAATTTTCTTTTCCTAACTTTACAGTTACCTTCATTGCTCTTACATAATCTTCTTTAAGTAAATATTCCAACACAGTTATATACTCATAGCAAGATGGATGATCAACATAATAGTACTTTAGATCAGATATTTTTTCTGCTATTTGCTCCATATTCTCTTTAGATCCATTATTCAATTGCATATTAAGGTATTTCAACAAAAATAATGTTCTTATTCTTCTATTCGTTATATTACTAAATTCATCAAACAATTCTTTCATATTATCTTCATTGTAAAGAGAAAATAACATAGAAGCATGTTTTAGTAGTTTTGATATTGATCCAGAATTCTCTATCTGCGGATTCAATCGTGTTATTTGCTTGATAATAATAAAGTATCCGCTAGGGTCTTTAATTATGTAATGATAGTAAACAATAGTAACTATGAATCTTTTTATTTCATCTTTATTTGATATTTTATGGATCAAATTCAATGCAAACATGATGTTTATTTCAACATCTCGCCATCTACCTGAAGATATCAAGAAACTAATATACTTTGTATACAATCTAAACAAAGCCAGATAGTCTTTAAAACGTTTACCTAAAGTTATCGCTTTATCAAATTCATTATCAACTTTGTTTGCAGATTTTCTCATGTTGGTCATTACTTCCAGCTTATCTGTTAAAACAGTCAATAAATTATTACCTACTGTCTTCTTTCCTGATATTTGCTCAATCTCAGAATATAAGTTAAAAGCCTTTTTCAGCTTTCCATACTTAAACATTAGGTTCGCATATATATATAGCAGAGATAACTCATTTACTTTGTTTAGCTTCAATGTGTTTTCGTATAAATAAGATTCAATTAGAGACATTGCTCTTTGATTCTTTTTGGAAACAATAAGGTCTAAAATAATTATCAGTAACAGATCTGCTCGTTCTTCAGGATATACAAGATCCGCTTCTAAATATTTATATACATGAACAAGTTTAAGGTAAATTTCTGACCTTTGGATCTTATTTGCATTTTCAAAATATTTAAGCATATCTTTTAATTTTGTTATAGTTTCGATATCAAAATTATTCTTATATCTTTTTAGTTCGTGATTTATAACATTACTACAAACTTGTATTCTTCCACTCCTGACAAGAAATGTTAATCTCTTATATAAAATCGTCAAATAAAGTTCAAAATTAGAAGAAATCGCTAAAATATGTGCAGATTTTTTTAAATTTTCTGATTTCTTATGAAGAGATACTTTCGATCTGCTAAAACAAACACTATCTGCTAAAATAACTGCATATTCATAAGAATTTTTATCCAGTTTTAACTTCTTAAGTAATTCATTATAGTAAATGAAAGCTTCTTCAAAGCTTCCTATTGAGATTAAAAGTAAATACAACTCTGTCAATATTTCTATTCTAGTCGTATTTCTTAATTTGAAATTCTTATATTCAAAAATCAATAAGTTTTTTCGATCAGAATTGAGGTTGTTATTTCTACAATATTCAATTGTTTCTTTCAGTTGTTTCTTTTTATCTTTTATCTCTGCAGATGATTTTATCAGACAATAAGTATAGGTAATCAAAGAGCTTTTTTTCTTTTTTACATAATAATCTACTAATTTATCATAGAATTTTTCTCTATCATCATTTGAGAAAGTCCGGATAACCTTAGAAAAATTTTCATTTTTAATCTTAAAATAACTTTTACCGCGTACAATTGATGAATCAATTAAATTCATTCTAAGGAGATTGGATATAATATCATCCAGGTCTTTAATTGAGAAAATAGCCTTTATCTTATCTAGGCTTGCACCTTTGTCGTATTTTCCTGCAATAAATAGAAAAATGAATTTTTCATTGTTCGAAAGATTTGAAAATCTTGCCTGGTAAATATCGACTATCTTTGAGTGATAAGTTATCTGTTCAGGATAAGTAAATACAAATTTGTCCTTCTTTTTTAAAAGATATTCATGAGAAAATAAAAACTCCAGATAGCTTTTTATTAAAAATAAATTACCATTACTTTCTTTCATTATATAAGGTGCAATTGTCTCATCTATATTTTTTTTATCTGTTTTCAAGATGAACGATAAATAATCCATTACCTCATCTTCTTGCAGATTCTCAAGATAATATTTTTTTGGTGGTATTAGGTAAAAAGTATCTTCATATTGCTTAAGTCGACATTCAGGAGAATTAATATCATCAATATCAATAGTCACCATCAAGAAAACCGGTGCCGTAACAGCTAAATTCAGAAAATAAGATAAAAGTTCTTTATCAGTTTCGTTGAGATTGTTTATATCGTCAAGCATCAGAACAACAGACTGTTTTGTCGAAATATTTTCAAATATTTCTTTTAATACATTCCTTATATTGAATACCAGATCTTTATCTTGAACAAAAAAACCTTCACTATCTATAAGCTTATTTGCATGAATAAATATGCTTTTACTCTTTTCATTTTTTTCTAAAAATCCAATAAATCCAAAAATTAATTTTCTAAAAAACAGATTTACAAGATTTTCTTCTTTTTCCACTGTTATGAATAAAGAAGGGACTCGATTCATTTGGGCTTTAACATTAAATGTTTCAAGAAGCTGTGTACGACCATTACCATTTTCAGATATGATAATATTGAACATACCAACCCTCTTTTCCTTTCTTAAACAGAAATTCAGGTACTCATCTTGTAAATTACCAATCAAGTTGTCTTTATCATAAAATTCATTGTTAAAGATAGCTGTTATTCGTTCTTCCTCTTCACGAATATTCATCTCTAAAGCTGTCTCAAGATATAAGATTAATTGTTGTGCTGAATGTATTCTTTCTTCTTTCCTAGCTGAGCATAAATCTTTAATTAAGTTCTTTACAAAATTCTCATTTATTGAAATAAATTGCTCTTCTTTCCTAAAAGACTCTTCAAGCTTCTTGGTAACGATCTCTTTAACTGTCTTGCATTCTTCAAAGGGTAATCTATCTGAGAAAATATAGTATATGACCATCCCCAGAGAATATAGATCCGCTCGATAGTCCACTTCTTTCTTCATCATGATCTCAGGAGCTATATATACTAGAGTACCTCTTACCTTACCACTAAAATCTTCTAATAAATTTGCTAGTCCAAAATCCATGATCTTAGCCCGATATCTCCCATTCTTATCCTGTAGAAGAAAAATATTATCGGATTTTATATCAAAGTGAACAATATGTCTATTATGTATGTAATTTAAACCTCTGGCAATCTGTAACAATATTTCTAATTTTTCTCTGTACGATAAAGCTTTATATGCACTTGTCAAATCTTTTCCTTCAACATATTCCATTGTAAAAAAATATGTATCCGTTTTTTTATAAACATAAACATCAAGATCATATACCTTGATTATATTAGGATGAGAAAGTTGATTTACCATTTTAAATTCATTTTTGAATCTATCAATAGCTTTATTTGAGAAAAACTTTTCTTTAATTAATTTGAGTGCTATAACTCTATTTTCTACAAAATCACGAACAAGATAAACATTACCCATACCTCCCTCTCCAAGAAGACGGAGTATCTCATACCTATCGTTAATTGCTTGCCCTGGTTTCATGATAAACTCAATGATTCAATTTTTTAATTTTTTATAATGTCAGTACGGGCGTATTGCCATACGCCCCTACATTAAATTGAGAGAGGGTACATCTCTATTATTTCTTTCTTTGTTTTACCGAGTATTCCATATTTTTTCCCAACTTTTATAAATGCATCAAGTGCTTTTTCAAGTTGTTCTGTACTTAATCCTGCAGAAATTTGAGTTCTGATCCTTGCCTTACCAATTGGTACCACAGGATAGAAAAATCCGATTGCATAAACACCTTCCTTGTAAAGATCCTGTGAGAAATCTTGAGCTAATTGTGCATTGAAAAGCATTATTGGTACTATTGGACTCTCACTTTTAGTTAAGATAAATCCTGCCTCTTCCAAGCCATGCTTCCAAAATCTAGTATTTTTATGTAATTTATCTCTTCTTTCAGTTCCTTTAGACAACATTTCAAAGACTTTTAACACACCCGAAATAATAACAGGTGCCATTGAATTTGAGAACAAATATGGTCTCGATCTCTGACGTAACATATCTATTATTTCCTGTCTACCCGCAATACATCCACCGGATGCTCCACCTAATGCCTTCCCGAATGTAGTTGATATAATATCCACTTTGCCTATCATACCATGCCTTTCATGCGTTCCCCTTCCAAGCTTACCCATAAAACCGGTAGCATGAGAATCATCGATCATTACTAACGCTTTGTACATATCAGCAAGTTCACATATCTTATCGACTTGGGCTACAACACCATCCATTGAAAAAACACCATCTGACACTATAAGCTTGATCTTAGAATCTTTGGCTTCTTCAAGTTTTGCCTGTAGATCGTCCATATTGTTGTTCGCATATCTGTATCGCTTTGCTTTACACAAACGAACTCCATCTATTATTGAAGCGTGATTCAAAGCATCTGATATAATAGCACACTCTTCATCAAGCAAAGCTTCAAACACTCCAAGATTAGCATCGAAAGCTGAAGAATAAAGTATTGTATCATCCATTCCTAAGAATTCAGATACTTTATTCTCTAATTCTTTATGAATATCCTGAGTACCACAGATAAATCTGACAGATGACATTCCGTATCCTCTCTGGTCCAAACCATCTTTTGCTGCTTGAACAACATCCGAATGACTTGAAAGTCCGAGATAATTATTCGAACAGATATTAATTATCTTTGAACTTTTTGTTCCTATAGGATACTCCACTTCAATTTCAGCTGCCTGAGCAGAATTAATTGATTTTTCTTCTTTGTATAGTCCATTTTTCTTAATTTCTTCCAATTGTGAACTGTAAAAATTCTTAATTTCTTTATTATATGACATGGTTTTCCTTTCAAAATAAGATTACGGATGGATAATTTGTTATTATTATTATCACTGTTATTACAGTGAACAACGTATCACCACCCGATTAAAATCAACTGTTACTACAGACCGTATTTCTCTATAATTTCTTGTTTGGTCAATCCAAGAATACCGTACTTATCTCCAACTTTTTTAAAAGCTGCTAATGCCTTCTCTAAATGGTGGATATCATGTCCTGCTGATATCTGCGTTCTAATTCTTGCTGCACCATTTGGCACTACAGGGAAGAAGAATCCAATTGCATAAATACCTTCATCGTAAAGATCTTTTGAGAAATCTTGGGATAACTTAGCATTGAAAAGCATCACTGGTACGATCGGAGTATCACCTGGTTGTAGAACAAATCCTAGTTCCAATAAACCTTTTCTCCAAAATTCTGTGTTCTTTTCGAGCTTATCTCTTCTCTCTGTACTTTTTGTAAGTATATCTAAAACTTTGTTCACACCCGCAACTACTACTGGTGCAATTGTATTTGAGAATAAGTAAGGTCTTGCTTTTTGACGACACATCTCAACAAGTTCTTTTCTTCCGGAAACACAACCACCTGATGCTCCACCAAGTGCTTTTCCAAAAGTTGTTGTAATAATATCAATTTTACCAAAAACGCCACACTTTTCGTGAGTTCCTCTTCCTGTTTTACCAATAAAACCTGAAGAATGTGATTCATCAACAAATAGCATAGCATCATATTTATCACAGAGTGCAACCATCTCATCTAGTTTCGCAGTATCTCCATCCATTGAGAAAACACCGTCAGTAATAACAACTTTCAATCTTTTATCAGCATGAAGTTGTAATTTCTTTTCAAGATGCTTCATGTTTGAGTGTTTGAAAGTATCGTGCATTGCTGCACAAAGTCTCATTCCGTCAATTATTGATGCATGAACTAACCTATCAGATATCATTACGTCTTCATCTGTAAGAATAGCTTCGAAAACACCTGCATTTGCATCCATACAAGATGGAAAGAGAATAGTATCTTCAGTACCTAAAAACTCAGTTACCCTATTTTCTAATTCTCTGTGTATATCTTGAGTTCCGCAGATAAATCTAACTGAAGACATTCCATAACCTCTTGCATCAAGACCTTCATGAGCTGCTTGAACAACATCAGGATGACTTGAAAGTCCAAGATAATTATTTGCACATATATTGATTACTTTTTGTATCGGAGCACCTGTTGGATATTCAACTTCGATATCAGCTGCTTGAGAAGAATGAATATATCTCTCTTGCTTGAAGACACCTTTGTCTTTGATACCTTGCAATGTTCCTTCGTAAGTATTTCTAACTTTATCACTATAAGCCATTGCGCTCTCCTTATTTTATGTACTCGTTTACAAGAGTAACGATCTTATCAACTGTGTCAAATGCTTCTGGTGTTGCTTTGTCATCAGGTATAGATATCTTGTATTTATTCTCTAAGAATCTCTTAAGTGAAACCATCGAGAAAGAATCTACGATACCACCTGAAATAAGTGGTGAATCAAAAGTCAGCACTTCGTCTTCGTCTTCTAAATACTCTTCAATTACGTACTCAAGAATTACGTCTTTCATTTCCATTTTATTTCTCCTTATTTATATTATTATTGTTCCTTTATGAGACGCTCATGTAGAGCGTCTTTACGGGTTGTTTTTGTATAGACGACCTATCAGGGCGTCTCTTTAAAACTAACCCTATTCATCATCTAATGTTGACGTATCTCCAATTTCTTCTCCCCATTCCTTAGCTCTAAGCATTCTTCTCATGATCTTTCCACTACGTGTTTTAGGAAGTTTTTCCATGTACTCAATTTCTTGAGGCATAGCTAATGGTGATAATTTTTTTCTTATGAAATTCATAATCTTTAATTCTAGGTCATCATCAGCTACAAATCCTGGATTAAGAGTTACGAAAGCCTTCACAACTTCCATATTAACCTCATCAGGTTTTGCAACTACTGCGGATTCTGCAACAGCTTCATGTTCTAAAAGTGCTGATTCAACTTCGAAAGGACTTACTAAATGACCACCAGTATTGATAACATCGTCATCTCTACCTACAAACCAGTAATATCCGTCTTTATCAATCGTTGATTTATCACCAGGTAAATACCAACCGTTAACAAATTTTGATTTATAAGTTTCTTCATTACCCCAGTAAGTTCTCATCATTGAAGGCCATCCAGGTCTAAAACCGATAAGTCCCGGCTTATTTGGTTCGGTAATAGGTTCAAATGTTTTTTCATCAAGAATAGCTGCAGTAATACCTGGGAAAGGTTTACCCATTGAACCAGGTTTAACTTTCATACCTGGAAAATTTGTAAGCATCATTGATCCCGTTTCAGTTTGCCAGTAAGTATCATAAAAAGGTATTCCATAGACTTTTTCTGACCAGATCACTGCTTCAGCATTTAATGGTTCACCAACGCTTGCAATATGCCTAAGAGAAGAAAGATCATGTTGACCAACCAGTTCATTACCTGCCTTCATTAAAGATCTGATAGCAGTTGGTGCTGAATACCACATTGAAACTTTATTTTTAGCAATGAACTTATACCATGATTCAGCTGAGAAACCAGTATCTAGAACACATTGAGTAATTCCCTGACTCCAAGGTCCAATAATTCCATAAGAAGTTCCCGTTACCCATCCAGGATCTGCAGTACACCAATAAATATCGTCATCTTGAAGATCTAAAACCCACTTTGCAGTAAGATATTGAGATATTATTGAGTAATGAACATGCTTTACACCTTTAGGTTGTCCAGTCGTTCCTGAAGTATAGTGTAAAAGTGATGGTGATTCTGCTTTTGTTGGAAAAATTTCAAATTTTTCTATCTTTTCAGCAGTTTCAAGTGAAAATACACTTTCTCTTTCTTTTAAAGGTTTCTTCCCATCATGATCTACAATAATAATTTGCTCTAAATACGGCATTTGATCTAAAATCCTTCTAACTTTACCAACATGCTTTCTTTGAGTTATTAGAACTTTTGTTTGAGCATTATCTAATCTTACATGTAGCGATTCATCCCCAAATGCTGAAAATAAAGGTTGAGCAATCGCTCCAATTTTTAAAACTCCAAGAAAACTTAAGTATAGTTCCGGTATCTTATCCATGAAAAGACATACTCTGTCTTCATTCTTTATTCCCAAACCCTGAAGATGATGCCCAATAGTATTACTTGCCAATCTTACATCATTAAAAGTATATTTTTTCTCAACTCCACCAAGACCTTCCCAGATCAATGCAAGCTTGTCAGCTTTACCCTGGTCACAAATTCTGTCAGAGCAATACCAACCGATGTTAATTACGTCACCCTCTTTATAGCCAAGTTCTTCTTCAGCTAATTTCCAACTGAAATCCTTGATCCTTTCGTCGTATGAACCTATGTTTGACATTCTCTTACTCCTTTACAATTATATTAAATTTATATTTTAATTCGTTATCGGACAACC
>JAQIDB010000148.1 GCA_027858225.1 Candidatus Delongbacteria bacterium | reverse complement strand
GGTTGTCTAATGGAAGGTATAAGTTCTGAAGCTGCTTCGATTGCAGGTTATATGAAACTTGGTAAACTCGTTATGTTGTATGATTCTAACAATATTTCTTTAGACGGCTCAACAGATCTTACTTTTACTGAGGATGTAAGAAAAAGATACGAAAGCTACGGTTGGCATGTACTTCAGGTAGATGATGGTGATAAAGATATTGATGGTATTGCAGAAGCGATTGAAATTGCAAAGAGTGTAACAGATAAACCATCAATGATTATTATTAAAACAACTATTGGTTTTGGATCTCCAAGTAAGCAAGGTAGTGAATCAGCTCACGGTGCTCCATTAGGTGCTGATGAAACTGCACTGACAAAAAAAGCTTTAGGAATGGATCCAGAGAAGAAGTTTTATGTAAGTGAAGATGTTAAAGATAATTTCAAAAATATTATTGGATCAGCTTTATCAGTTTGGAAAGATTGGACAAATAAGAAAGATGTCTATGCTTCTAAATATCCTGAATTAAACAAGGAATTAAATAATTTTACAGATTTAAAATTGCCTGATAATTGGGTTGAGGTTCTTCCAAAGTTTGAAGCTGGAAAATCAATGGCAACCAGAGTATCAAATCATACAGTTATGAATGCTGTTGGTAATAAATTACCATGGTTGGTAGGTGGTGATGCTGATCTAAGTTGCTCAACTAAGATATTCCTTAAAGATGGTGGATATTTTGATGGTATAGTTCAGGATGGAAGAAATATTAGAATGGGTGTTAGAGAGCATGCAATGGCTGCAATAGCGAATGGCATTTCATTTCACGGTAGTCTAAGACCGTTTACAAGCACATTTTTCTCATTTGTAGACTATATGAGACCATCAATTAGATTAGCGGCTTTATGTAAGATACCTGTAATTTATATCTATACACATGATTCCATAGCTGTCGGGGAAGATGGACCTACCCACCAACCGGTAGAACAACTTATGTCAGTAAGATCAATGCCGGATATAAAAGTGATAAGACCTGGAGATGCTAACGAAGTATCAGTTGCATGGAAATACATGATGGAAAATGCTGATACACCTTACGTTTTAGTATTATCACGTCAGAATCTTGTAACAGTTGATAGAGAAAAGTATGGTTGTGCATTAGGACTTGAGAAAGGTGCATATACTATAGCAGATTCTGAAAATCCTGTATCAGTAATATTTGCTGCTGGTTCAGAAGTAAATCTTGCAATAGATGTTTTTGAAAAATTAAAGTCTGATGGAATAAATACTAAAGTTATTAGCATTCCAAGTTGGGAAATATTTGAAGAGCAGGATGAAGCATATAAAAACAGTATTCTAAGTCCGGAATTAAATAAAAGAATTTCAATTGAAGCCGGTGTAACTTTTGGATGGTGTAAATATACAGGATTGAGCGGCTTAAATATTGGTGTAGATAAATTCGGTTCTTCTGCTCCTGGTAATGTAGTAATGGATGAATATGGCTTTAGTGTTGATAAAGCATATAATAGGATTAAAGAATACTTAAAATAGATAGATAATGAAAATGCATCTGTAGTTCAACTGGATAGAACACAGGACTCCGGATCTTGAGGTTGTCGGTTCGAACCCGGTCAGATGCACTTTTTTTGTTTAAAGGGTATAAATTTTGAACTTCTTCGTCATTGTTAGAATTTTGTGCATTCATTTACTTGAGTAAACTCATTTAAAAATTCTATCACCTCCTTGAACTTCTGCATTTATCCTCCTTTAAACCCAAAAAAGATAAAATCGTAGGAGATGCATGAATGCATTCTGTACATTATAATATAAAATTTAGGTAAAAGTATATGGACGAAATATTAAAATCAGCGTTGTTGGGATTTATTCAGGGTTTAACAGAATTTTTGCCTGTTTCTTCATCAGGTCATTTGGCGATATTGCATAAAGTTACTGGATTAGAGACAGAGTCAAATTTATTTTTTGATATTTTGCTTCATCTGGCTACATTGATATCTGTTGTTATATTCTATAGAAATACAATTAAGGATATTATTATAGGTGGATTTTACGGTTTTAGGAATTTGATGAAGGGTGAAGGAGTTAAAAAATCATTTTTTGATAGTAAGGATTCCAGATTTTTTTCACTGATTATTATCGGTAGTATTCCTACTGCAATAATAGGTTTAACATTTAAAGATGCTGTTGAAAAATTGGCAGACAATCTTTTTTATGTTGGAATTGCTTTATTAGTTACAGCGACTTTGCTTATTTTATTTGAGTTGAAAAGGAGAGCTTTCAAGAAAATTGATCAAATGTCCGTTCTAGATTCTATTATTATAGGTATTGTTCAAGGTATTGCAATTATTCCGGGTATTTCAAGGTCAGGTTCTACTATTGCAACTGCAAAATTCTTATCTATTGATAAAGAGACGGCAGCTTCTTATTCATTTTTACTTTCTTTACCGGCAATCGGTGGAGCTTTTCTTATTGGTTTGAAAGATGTTATGGGAACAGATTTCAGCGTTGAACCATTTGTTCTCGGAGTTGGTTTTGTAACAGCACTTATTACAGGATATTTTAGCTTGAAATTATTAGTTTGGATGATCAAGAAATCTAATATGTATATTTTTGCTGTTTACTGTATCGGGATTAGCATTTTCGCGATGACGTATTAATGAATATAGGATATCACAAAGACACTAAGCCACAAAGAAAAAAGACAGATAAATTATCTGTCTTTTTTTATATCTATGTTTAGTATTCCTAAAATTTTTCTTCTATATGTTTTTTCCAAATATCAATTGCATATAGTAGAAATTGATTAGGTGTTTTTATAAATTCATCATCGTTTAAGTATCTTCCATAATTCTTTGTTGAAGGATGTATTTTATTATCTTCTATTTTTTCTAAATTTAATTCATAATCACTAAAATCTACATCCATAAGATGTTTTGAATATCTTATAAAAGTTCTCCCTTTAAGGCTATATTTGTTTTCATTTTCGTGCATTATTAGTTCAATATCTGCAGGAGAAATATCGCTTCTACTTGCAGTTTTATAAACAAATGTTGTTTCTGTAATACCGTTATTGTCTAAATCAGAAATATATGTTGAATGGGGAATAAATAATAATTCTAAACCGATCCACCCAGTCCGTTTCAGATCGAAATTCCACAGGAGTTCAATATTATCATCTTTTACTATATATTGTTCAGCAAATATATGTTTTGTTTCTTCATCTTCATGATCTTCAAATCTCTTTCTAATTGGACGAATTGCAGATGATATAAAGTAATTTATACCAATAGTATCATTCCATGTTAGTATTTCAATTACTCGACCTTTAATTTTTATACTATCAGGTAATTCCTCAACTCCAATCTTTGTTGTTTTAATTTCGTTGAATTGTCCATAAGCTGATAGGGATACTATCAATAGTACGATTAAAAGGATATATGTTCTCATTCGATATTCCTTTTTTTAATTGTAAATTGTTAATTGAATTTACTACCCCTGCATTACCATTCCACCGTCAACATTGATTACTTGACCTGTAATATAATCTGCTTTATCAGAAGCTAAGAATACTGCTGCATTTGCAATATCTGAAGGATGTCCTAATTTCTTAGCAGGAATAAGTGCTACCAAGCTGTCTTTTGCCTGATCAGTCATTTTATCTGTCATTTCTGAGACTATGAATCCTGGTGCAATAGCATTTACTTTAATTCCTCTTGATCCAAGTTCTTTAGCTGAAGTCTTTGTCATACCGATAACACCTGCTTTAGAAGCAGAATAATTGATCTGTCCCGCATTACCCATTTGACCAACAACGGAAGTAATATTGATGATCTTACCTGCTCTTTGTTTCATCATAGGTCTTGTTACTGCTTTGATACAGTTGAAAACGCCTTTTAAGTTGATATCTATAACAAGATTCCACTCATCTTCGCTCATTCTCATGATAAGATTGTCCCTTGTGATACCGGCATTATTAACGATAATATCAATACTTCCAAATTTATCGATAGTACCTTTTACAAGAGCTTCAACTTCTTTGAATTTAGAAACATCAGCTTTGATAGCTAAAGTTTCAACATTATATTTTTCTTGAAGCTCTTTGGCAGTTTCATCAGCTAATTCTTGTAGAATATCCGAGATAACTACTTTTGCACCGTTCTTTGCGTATTCTTCAGCGATAGCCTTTCCAATTCCTCTTGCGGAACCAGTGATGATTGCAACTTTATCTTTTAACATAAATTTCTCCCGTAAAAAAAGAGGGGACGAAGTAAAATCGTCCCCTACAAGTAATATTTTATATTTCTAAATTTTCAATATCTTCAACATTCTGAACTCCGAAGAACCGAACATCTCTTGAAATTCTTTTTCCAAGTCCTTTCAGCACATTACCCGGACCAACTTCGATGAATGTATCAATTCCGTTAGAAATCATTTCTTCTACTGATTTTGTCCATTTAACGGGTGACATAACCTGATCAATGAGAAGTTTTTTCATTTCTTCTTTATCTGTAGACATTTTAGCAGTCACATTTGGAACAACAGTGATCTTAGGATTATTGAAAGTAACAGTATCTAATTTTTCTGTCAAAGGCTTTACAGCTGATTCCATCAAAGGGGAGTGAAATGCTCCACTTACTACGAGTTCTTTAACAATCTTAGCACCTTTCTCTTTTGCGATTTCCATTCCTTTTCTTACTCCATCAATAGATCCTGATATAACTGTTTGACCTGGTGAGTTGAAGTTAGCAGCTTGTACAACACCTACTACCGAAGCTTCTTTGCATGCTTCAATTACAATATTCTCATCTTTAAGTCCAACTATTGCTGCCATTGTACCGGGATTTGATTCACCGGCTTTTTGCATTTCAGATCCTCTAAGTTTTACAACTTCCAATGCGTTTTCGAATGACATTGTTTCAGCACATACATGAGCAGAATATTCCCCTAAACTATGACCAGCTGTCATTTCAGGTTTAAAACCTTTTTCTTTAAGGATTCTATCAAGAATGACAGACATAATGAATATTGCAGGTTGAGTTATATTTGTTTGTTTAAGATCTTCTAAAGGACCTTCGAAAGATACTTTTTTTATATCAAATCCTAATATATTATTCGCTTTGTCATAAAGTTCTTTAGCGATGCCATACTTTTCATAAAGATCCTGTCCCATACCAACGTATTGTGAAGCTTGACCAGGGAAAATAAAAGCTATTTTAGACATTATTACTCCAAATTACATTTTAATTACTAATCCACCCCAAGTAAATCCACCACCGAAGGCAGCAACTAATAGAGTATCTCCATCTTTGACCTTACCTTCTTTCCTGGCTTGATCGAGAGCAATAGGTATAGAAGCAGAAGATGTATTGCCAAGATATTGAAGATTCCTAATTACTTTATCATCTGAAACATTAACTCTTTTAGCAATAGCATCAATAATTCTAAGATTAGCTTGATGAGGTATTAATATATCGATATCTTCTTCAGTAATTTCAGCATCTTCCATTGCTTTTTCAGCAGATTCTATCATTGCTCGAACTGCGTATTTGTAAACTTTATTTCCTTCCATTTTTATTATAGAACGCTTATCAATTCCTGACTCATCAACCATTTTTTCCTGATCAGTAACTTTTTTATTCTTATGAGTACCCCCACCATATGACCAAAGTAATTCAGCAAGATCTCCATTACTTTTAATATATGATCCCATCATACCTTTTTCATCTTCCGAAGGTTTTACCACTACAGCTCCTGATCCATCTCCGAAAAGAACTGCTGTCCCTCTGTCAGTATAATCTGTTAGTGAAGTTAAAAATTCAGCGCCTATTACGAGTATATTTTTAAATTTACCTGAAGCGATCATACCTTCGGCCAATGTCATGCCGTAAATCCATCCTGTACATGCGGCAGATACGTCAAAAGCTGCGGCGTTTTTAGCACCAAGATTTTTTTGAACAAAGATAGCTGTTGATGGAAAATTCATATCCGGAGTAACTGTAGCTACAATAATAGCATCAATATCTTCAGCTGTTAAACCAGCATCTTCAATTGCGGCTTTTCCAGCAGCTGTAGCCATGTCAGAAGTTGAAAGGCCGCTGTCTCCAATAATTCGCCTTTCTTTAATTCCAACCATTTTAGTGATCCATTCATCTGAAGTGTCCATTATCTTTTCAAAATCTTGATTAGTCATTCTTTGTTCAGGTAAGAAATGTCCCGTACCTGCTATCATAATTTTTGGTTGTTTTGCCATTTGTTCACCTGTTAATGAAAATTAAATTTAGTTAATTTGTGCATATTTTCTACAGAATTTCAATCCCGAAAAAACAGCATTTGCAGAAGATTTTCCATGACCCAGAACTACTTTCCCATTAACTCCCAATAAAGGAGCTCCGCCTAATGATTCATAGTTAAATTCTTCAACAAGAAAATGTAAAAAATTATTTGAATTATTACAATGTGTTTTATCTAAATCTTTTATGAATAGATCGTGCATAGATTCTATAAGTTTTAGTATGACATTTCCTGTAAAGCCATCAGAAATAATTATATCTGCATCACCTCTAAGAATACCATCTCCTTCCACGTTACCTTGAAAATTGTGTAATGTATCTTTCAGTAAAGTGTATAGAACTTTATGTTCTGCTGTTCCTTTCCAAGATTCAGTGCCTATATTTAGAAGTTTTACTGAAGGATCATTATTATTGAAAAAATCTTTATAGAATTTTACAGCCAATTTTGTCAATTCAGAATATACTTTTGCATCAAGAGTTCTGTTGCCTAATGCTCCAACATCAATTATTCCAACAGGATTTCTTTGATATACCGGAATAAATGACATTAAAGCTACATTTACTTGATTATTTAGCATTCCAACTGTATCGATAGCACTTAGAATAGCAGCTCCACTGTTCCCACAGGTGAAAATACAATCAGATATTCCATTCCTGTGCGAGTTCATAGTTTGTACGATAGTGGAATTGTTTTTTTCTTTTTTAATAGCAAGTGGACTTTCATCCATGGCAACAAAAGATTCTGTTAGAAAAAATTCGGAGCTTGAGTTCTCAATTATCTCTTTGAGTGTGACATTCTCGCTTACTTCTTCAGTTCCGTAGAGTAATAATGTATCTTCAGGATATTCTTTGATATATTTTTTGCAACCAAGAATGATTTCCTTTGGGGCATTATCTCCACCCATTAGATCTATTGCAATTTTCATGAAATTTCCATGTTAATTCTAACGATATTATAATATATGAATTTAAAAGAATTTTAGAAATAAAAAAGCCACATAGAAAAGGATTTCGATATGTGGCTTAAATGTAATTAGTCTGCTTTGACTTTTATTACTGCTTTTCCCTTGTAGTATCCGCAAGACGGGCATACTCTGTGAGACAAAACAGGAGCCGAGCAATTTGGACACTTAGCGGTACTATTCGCTGTTAGTTTCCAGTGGTTTTTTCTCGATTTAGCTTTCGCCTTCGAGGTTTTCCTCTTTGGTACTGGCATCGTGATTCTCCGTGATTATTATTTACAAGCACTTTGCTTGTTTTTTTATTTAACAAGCTCACGCTTGTATATAAGTTATTTCTTCTTCTTTTTTGCAAATTCTGCTAATTTTTCCCATCTGGGATCTATTGTTTTTTCTTCATCGCAAGTGCAGGAGTCTGTATTTAGATTTATTCCGCATTTCGGACAGAGTCCTTTGCAATTGTAAAAGCAGAGTTTTTTTAAAGGTAAAGAAAGGTAGAATGTTTCAATGTAATATTGATCAAAAATCAAGTATCCATCATTTTCGTTAGGTCTGATGATCTCAAGATTATCAGAATTCCCTCTTTTTTCATTACCTAGATGAAAAACATAGTCTATTTCAATGTAGATCGTTGGTTTGAATTCATTTCCGCATCGATCACAGTGTTCTTGGTACTTTACTTTATTTGAACCGGTAATGTGTAGGTAGTTATCATTCTTTATTACTACTAAAGTAAGCTCAGAACCGGATAGTATCTCATGATCTTTTATTTCAAGAGATATGAGGCTGTCCTGATCAAAAGTAACACTGTTGTCACCTTCTTTTAATCGGTCTATTTTGATCTTCATAGCTTCAATGTACCGTATTCAATTAACAGGGCATCAATATAACCTTCATAGTAGAAAAAGTCAAGCCGGAAAACCGATTGTTAGAATCTATTCAATTTAATATAAGAACGAAGAATTAGAATCTAAGGGACAGGCAACTAAGACCACCATCAAGCTTTCTAAATTCTGAAGTATCGACTTCAATAATTTCGTACCCTAGATCTTCGATCATTTTCTTTGTTTTTGGAAAACCGAAAGGAACTATCACTTTATCATTTATCCATAATGAATTAGCTGCATAAGCTTCATCTTCGGGAACTATAATTTTATTCAATATTGAAAAAGCTGGATGATCGATGAATTCACCAGATACTAAAAAATTATTATGTTCAATGCAATTAATACCTGTCTTTAAGTGAAGCATCTTATCCATTTCTACTACTGAACCTGACATTCCATAGCTTTCAAGTATTGAAATAAGTTGATTAGCACCTTGGATATTTGTTCTGTCAGACATACCTATATAAAAATGATCACCTACCATCATGATGTCTCCACCATCCAGAGTTCCTGGAAAAATGATATTCTCGATATCATCATTGAATTTATCAAGAATTTTGTCCAGATCAATTACTTCAGCATTTCTTGAATCAGCACCTGGATTAGTAATTATAGCACAATGAGGAGTACAAACTGCTACATCTTCAATAAAACATGAATCAGGGAAATCATTTAATGGTTCAAGAACAGTTACTTCAAGACCACATTTTTTAAGAGCTTCAATATAGTTGTTGTGCTGCTTACAAGCTTTTTTATAATCTGGCTTTCCAAGATTAGCCTCAGTTATACCATCGACCATACTTTGAGCAGGTTTTCTAACAACTGCATACTTAAATCTTTGTTCACTCATTTTAATTTCCTAATGCAGTTTTTATTACTTTCGCTAGATTCTCTTCACTTTGAGCAAGTATGGAATCATCAGGTTTTTCACTGGTGGCACGATTAACGATAACAGCAGAGATACATGCAGCTTTTAATCCGTATGCGTTTGCCATAGTAAATAAGGTAGAGCTTTCCATTTCAAAATTAAGGACATTCAATTGCTGCCATTCCTTCAATGAACCTTGAAAATCCTTGATAACATACTTTGAAAAAGTATCATATCTCTCTTGTCCTGGATAAAAAGTATCTGAGGAAGCTGTGATACCAGTATAATAAGGTATGTTGTTTTTCTTTGTAGATTCAACAAGTAAATTTGAAAGTTCTAGGTCGGCGACAGCAGGATACTCTATCGGAGCATAGTGTTTGGAAGCCCCGTCGAGCCTTACAGCACCTGTTGTAATAATCATAGATGGAATTTCAATATACGGTTGGATGGCACCAGTAGTACCAATTCTTAGGAAATTCTTTATTCCCAAAGCAGCAAGTTCGTCAACAGCTATAGAAAGTGAAGGTCCACCAATACCAGTTGAACATACAAGGATGCTTTTATTGTTTGATTGAGCCAACCAAGATGTATATTCTCTGTTGGAAGCTAGAAATATTGCATTGGGATCAATGTATTTTGCCGTTTTTTCTACACGACCAGGATCACCGGGCAGGATTGCTGTTTCCGTACCTTTTAACATCTCTTGGGATAATTTTATATGATATTTCATTTTTTATTCTCTATAACTACAAGTACGCCTTTTGTAAATTCTATCAATTGTTTTTCATCAACAGCACGATTGCTTAATCCAAGAGGATGATTCCTGGAAAGTTCTGAATCCATCAATTTATATTTAAAACCTTTTATTGAAAGATGTTTAACTTTCTCAGTACCAGCAAAAAGAGATAATTTTGTTTCAGGTTTGAACTTGAATTTTGTTGATGTATTTAAAAAGTACATATTCTCATTTTTCCCAATCAGAATGATAGGAGAAAAACAACATGGAATTGTTTCCTCTTTAATTTCGGGAGTATCAATATCAGTAGAGGACTTACTCTTATGTAGTATTGAGAAGAGATTCTTGCTTTGCTTATTTAGCCCTTTACTGGCAAAATAGATACTAGTCTCATAGTTTGATATAAAGTGATCTCTTCTACCACCAAATGCACCAAAAACTATAAAATTGTTGTAACCAAGGATATGTGCTTCCTCCAAAGCAAGATCATAATCAGAATAATCTTTTTCAACAGGAAATTTTATTGTTTTTTCGATAGTCAAATTTTCCAAAGCCTTAGTATCACATGAATCCATATCCCCAATGTGGAGATTAATCCTTGTCTCTGGAAAATTATTGAAGATATGATTTATTCCACCATCAACAGCAATAAGAAATTGATCTTTGTAAATTTCTTTAAAAGATCTAGAATCGAATTCCTTTCCGTTAAGAACTAATATTGCTGTTTTATTTTCCATAGGTGTTTTAATAGAGACGTACTATTAGTACGTCTTTACATCTTTTTTTTCTTCTTCGTCTTGACGAACTTAATTTTTTTATTACCAAGTACAATGTCTTTCTCAATTGTAATTTTCTTTGTTTCAGGATATTCAGGTAACAGGAACATTATTTCATTCATGGTATCTTCAATAATACTCTTTAAAGATCTAGCACCGGTTTTTCTAACAATAGCGAGATTTGCAATTGCTTCAATTGCACCTTTAGTAAATTCGAGCTTACAATTTTCAAATTCAAATAATTTTTGATATTGTTTAATTATAGAATTTTTCGGTTCTACTAAGATATGAGCTAAAGCATTCTTATCAAGATCATGCATAGACTTAACGACCGGTAATCTCCCGATTATTTCAGGGATCAAACCAAATTTGAAAAGGTCTTCATAGGCTATTTTTGAAAGTACTTCATCATATGACATACCATTGATATTTACTTTGTCAGCTCCAAAACCAATACTTTTTTCACCAATTCTGTGTCTGATGAGGTCTTCGATACCATCAAATGCACCACCACAGATGAAAAGAATATTTGTTGTATCCACCTCAACAAGAGGTTGCTCAGGATGTTTTCTACCACCTTTTGGTGGAACTTGAGCTTTTGTACCTTCCAGAATTTTCAGCAATGATTGCTGTACGCCTTCACCAGAAACATCTCTTGTGATCGAAGGATTTGCACTCTTGCGAGCAATCTTATCAATCTCATCGATATAAATAATCCCAGTCTCAGCAACTTTTGGATCATAATTTGCTGATTGAAGAAGTCTTACGATGATATTTTCAACATCTTCACCAACGTATCCAGCTTCGGTAAGAACTGTAGCATCTGCAATAGTAAATGGAACATGGAGAACCCTGGCAAGAGTTTTTGCAATAAGTGTCTTACCTGTTCCTGTTGCACCGACAAAAAGCATATTGGATTTTTCGATTTCAATATCGTCTTTGTCTTTGCTTTTCAAGTTTGTATGCAGTCTTTTATAATGATTATACACAGCTACAGACACAGCAACCTTTACATCATCTTGTCCAAATACATATTTATCAAGCTCATCCTTAATTTCCTTTGGAGTTGGAAATTTGTCAGGAATATTGTCTTTCTGTTCTTTAACCTGAATTTCCTCCAAGTAACCTTTAGCATGATCGACACATTCATTACATATTAATGCATCCATCCCGGAGATCAACATTCCAGTTTGTTGAGCAGGTCGACCACAAAAGCTACATGATTCTTCAGTTTTAGTTTCAGTTTTCTTTTTCTTTGTCATTTATATATTAACCTGTCAGTTTATTTTCTAGCGTGTATTATATACTTATCTGTCTGATTGTTGTTGTATATACCTTATATATTTACCTGTCTATTTATTCGATGTATAGATTTTATCAATTATTCCGTATTTTAATGCTTCTTCAGCAGACATGAATAGGTTTCTATCAGAATCCTTTTCAATTTGCTTAATTGATTTACCGGAAGTTTCGCTTAATATCTTATTCAAGGTCTTTTTTACTTTCATAATCTCTTCGGCAGCTATCTGAATATCGGAAGCTTGACCTTGAGCACCACCTAAAGGTTGATGTATCATTATTCTTGAATTAGGTAAAGCGATACGTTTACCTTTAGTTCCAGCAGTTAACAGGATAGCACCCATACTGGCTGCTTGCCCGATACAAATTGTTGTAACATCAGGTTTTATATAATTCATTGTATCGTATATAGCTAGACCGGAAGTAATAACTCCACCGGGACTATTGATGTATAAAGAAATATCTTTATCAGGGTCTTCAGCTTCGAGATATAGAAGTTGAGCTACTACTAAACTTGCCATATTATCTTCTATTTCAGAGTTAATAAAAATGATTCTCTGTTTCAGCAGAAGGGAATATATATCATAAGCTCTTTCACCTCTGCCTGATTGTTCTATTACCATTGGAACTAAAGCCATACCAAACTCCGTTTATTTTTTTTCTTCAGTTGTCTCTTCTGCTGATTTATTATCTACTTCTTCTTTGATTTCATCAACTAACTTTACTTTATTATTAGCCTTGATGAAGTTTCGAACTTTTTTATCAAGAATATCATCTCTAAGCATTTGCTGCTTCTCTTTTGGAGAATAATATTGTTTCACTTTCTCGATATCTATTGATGATTCTTCAGTTATCTTCTTATATTTTTCATCAATGTCAGTATCCTCAACAGTAATATTTTCTTTTTCGATTATTTTTCTTCGGATATATTCCCATTTCAATGAAACAGCTGCATTTTCCTTATAGATACCCTCTAGCATTTTTCTATCCATTCCAGGACCATATTGCTTAATGGCATTATCAACAAGGTTATTTAAATATCCATCTAAAATTGAAGGTGGAACTTCAAAACTTTCGTGTTTATCGATTATGTTTTTTGCAAATTTATCGTAAATTGCATTTTCATTTTGATTAGTTTTGCTTTTAGTTACATCTTCTTTCACAGCTTTTCTTAAATCTTCTAATGTCTTGTATTTTTTGTCATAAGTCTTAGCAAATTCATCATTTAATTCAGGTAAGATTTTATCGTAAACTTTATCTGCCATTACATCAAAGTTAAGTGATTGGTCCGGTTGTTCGGGAAGATTGAACTTAACTGTCTTCGTTTCGCCCTTTGTCATCCCTTCAAGTTCCTGATCTATCTGATCATTTGTAATACCAACTTCTATTGTTTTAGTTTCCCACTCAGCATTTTCATCACCAGTAGGTTTGATCTTAATATCTACGATAGAACCTTTTTTAATTGGTTCAACCGTTTCTTTTTGTGATGCATGCTTATCAAGTAATTTACCAATTTCTTGTTCAATTTCTTCATCTGTTACATTTACCTTAGTATACTCAATTTCCATACCAGTATAATCAAGTAATTCAAATTCTGGATTAATCTCTATTTTAGCAGAAAATTTAAGAGCTTCATCTTTTTGATCGATATCTTCAATTACCGGATCAGCAAGGGGATAGATTTTATTCTCTTGCAAATAGTTACTATATGAAGTGTTAATTGCTTCATTTATTGCGTCGATCTCAATATTTGCAGTATATCTTGTTTTAATTATACTTGCTGGAACTTTTCCTTTTCTGAAACCATCTACTTTTGCGGTTGATCTGAACTTTTTGAATGCAACATCTTTGTATTCTTTTAGTTCATCTGCTGATAATTCAAAGTTAATTATCAGGCTATAACCCTTTTCAACAGTTGATTCTGTTTTCATTGATACTCCCTGTTTCTTTATTTTAAATCTAATTTATTTTTTTCTAATATTTCTACCTTTACCAATCCAATTCTCTGTTTCGTCACAGAAAGAATCTTAAAGGACAATCCGATAGCCTCTTTTTTATCACCTACTTCAGGGACTTCTCCGAAAATGTCATATAAATACCCACCAAGACTTTCATAATCTTCATCTTCAGGTAAATTTATCCCTAAAATATCATTTATATCATCAACAGGTATCTTTGCATCAAATTCATAAACTGTTTCACTAAGTTTTTTATAAAGTTGATCTTCTGTATCAAATTCATCTTGGATCTCACCAACGATCTCTTCAATGATATCTTCTAATGTTATCATACCTGCAGTTCCACCATACTCGTCGACAACAATGGCAATATGAATCTTATCTTTTTGGAACATCTTAAGAAGATCACCAATATCCTTTGATTCTGGTATGAATGTAACATCTCTGACAATACTATTTATAATAAACTTTTCATCTTTTTTATTTATAAAATGTAGCAGGTCCTTAATATATAAGATACCGATGATATTATCGATATTTTCGTTATAAACCGGAATTCTGGAGAAATTGTTTTCATTTATGAATTCTAAAAGTTCAGGTAAATCAATTTCATCTTCAATAGATTTCATATCTACTCTAGGTACCATGATTTCTTTTACAGTCGTTTCACCGAATTCGAATATTGAGTTGATCATGTTTTTCTCATCCTCTTCCAAAGCACCTTCTTCTTCACCTACTTCCATCAGATTCTCAATATCTTTACGTGTGAAGGCAGTAATACCTTCAACACCTTTAAACCTACCAATAAAAAGATTAACTATTTTTGAAATTATATAGGTTAAAATGTAAAATACAGAATAGAAGAACATAACTAAAGGGAACATTTTTCTACTGAATGATATTCTATTCCTAATAGCATAAGATTTCGGTATTATCTCACCAAATAATAAGATAATTATACCAACAACAAATACTTCAATTAACATTCCCCATCCTTCCAGAGGAGTACCTGATAATAAAGTATGTGTAAACAAAGCTGCGATCGTTGCAATACTGATATTTACGATGGTATTTCCGAGTAAAAGAGATATTAGTAAAAATTCAGAATTCTCAGTCAAGGATTTGTAAATTTTCTGATCCTTTTTATTCTTAGAGTTCCTAAGCTCATTTAATTCACTTTCGGTTAAGCTGATCAGAGCAGTTTCTGAAGCTGAAAATAACATACTAAGCGGTAATAATGCAAAAAATGCAATTATTTGTAACAAACTCCCAAGCGGAACAACGTCCATTTAATTCTCCCAATTCTGTTTATCAGTAATATAATCCTTCCAGGATGATATCGCTAAGATTTTATATTATTTTCTTCCAAGTATTTTAATAATTCATTCTCACACTTATGCATGATTTCTTTTTCTTTTTTTGTTTGATCCTTATATCCTATCAGATGAAGTAATCCATGAAATACAAGTCTATTTAATTCATTTATCAATTTAACCTTATACTGCCTTGCTTGTCTTTTCGCTTCATCAACACAGATAAGTATTTCCCCATCCAAATTATTAAGATCTTTTTCGTAAGTAAAAGTAATAATATCAGTCGATCCTTCATGCTTTAAATGTTCTTTGTTTAAGTCTATCATCTCTTCATCATTTATGAAAGAGATGCTAAGAGTATCAACATTACATTTATGCATATCTTCAAAAAGCATGATAAGTTTTTTGGTCTTTTTTCTACAGATCCTACTTTTTGTAATATTATCAATTGATATATTAGCTGTTTTCATCTAATTTCTCTTTTGCTTGTGGTTCATTGTTTTTCTCAGGGTATACGATCCTTGAATGGTACATGCCAGTAAGAACAGGAATCATTGCTTCTCTGATTTTACTGAGGTCATTTATTTTTAAATTACACTCATCAAGTTCACCCGTTTCGAGTCTTTTAAGAATTATTTCATTTATTATTTGGCGGAAACGGTCGATATTTGCATTTGTCTCGGTACGACTTTTAGCTTCCACAATATCAGAGAGCATTACAATTGCAGTTTCCTTAGTCTGAGGTTTTGGTCCAGGATACTTATATATTGACTCGTTAATCTTTGATTCGGGATCTTTAGCTTGATTTACAGCTTTATTATAGAAGAATTCCATACGGGAAGTCCCATGATGAGTTTTGATAAAGTCAATAATAACTTCTGGAAGCTTATATTCATGTGCTAACTTAGCACCTTCTTTAACATGATTTGACAAAATCAGTGCACTCATGTTAGGAGCCATTTTGTCGTGTTTATTTCCAATATTTTTTTGATTTTCAACAAAATATGCAGGTTTGAAAGTTTTTCCAATGTCATGATAATATGCACCAACTCTGGCTAGCAAGGAGTTCGCATTAATTGCTTCGGCAGCTGCTTCGGCAAGATTACCAACAACAATACTATGGTGTGAAGTTCCGGGAGCTTCTATCTGTAATTTTTTCAATAATGGTCTAGACATATCGGATAATTGTAAAAGCGTTATGTCTGTAGGCATTTTAAACAATATTTCGATCAACGATAATAATGCCAATGCTAAAAGAGGTGTTATGACAGCATTGATCGAACAATGAAGGAAAATAGTGCCAAATTGATTATTTCCGGTAGTCAGCAACAATTGAAACCCTATAGCAGGAATTAATAGTCCAAAGAATGTATATACAAATGTTTTGTAGATAAACTGAAAAATATCTCTAATCCTGTTAACACCATAAATTGTTACAATACCTGAAAATAATGGAATAAACACGAATGTGTAGCTATTGCCCACGATCAATGAGCCAAGCATTGTTAGTATTACTGTTCCAGCAAAAGCAGTTCTCAAATCGAAAAATATTCCTATTAATATCGAAGTGACAGGCATCAACACTAGATACGGTGAGTAATTTTCAACATATTTTGCGGAGAAATATATTGCAGCAAGCTGTATAAGGATCAGCAAAAATATCAAAATCATTTTCTTAGTACTAAAGAAAAATTCAGAGCGGTTAAAAAACAACATTACAATTAACACAATGTAGAAAAGAGATACAAGTATTGTTTTCCCACCAATATTTCTAAAATTGATCTTACCGATAAAATTCTTACTCATTTCGGATTCAGCTTTTTCTTTTATTTTTCTATCAAGAGAGTTAAGCTTATCATAAATGTCTTTTGTGATCAGCATGTTTTTTGCTACTATTTCCTCACCTTTATTAACCAGGCCTCTGGCTAAAGGCACACCGTTTTGTGCTTTTAAGATCATTCTTTCAGTCAATATCTTATCAAAAAACACATTCGGTTTTGCGAATGCAGATATAATCTTTTTCCAATATTTCAGTGAGTCATTGTCAACATCGGTTATATAGTTATTGACCAAAAAATCAAGATTATCTTCGTTCTTCTTTTCGATGTCATTGTAATCAGTAATATTCTTGACAAGAGTATCTGACGGAGTCATTACCATTAATTTTCCAAGTTCTCTGTTGAATATTGATTTCTTGGAAACATTTAAAAACTGGTCATTGACATGTCTTCTTAGGTAATATCCGATTCTCTTTCTAAATTCATTATTGGATAATAACGGCATTGAGTTCAATTCATTGAACTCAAGAAAGTATTTCTTTTTAAAAGCTAATTCATTGGAGCTCATTTCTTTATTGTATGAACTACAAATTGAATCCAAGGCCATTTTATTAGCTAAGAAATCAATAGAATCCTTTTTAATCAGTGAATCTCTTTTTACAGCATAGAAATCTTGTTTCTCTTTAATAACATCTAAGTTAACTTTCATTGACCTAAGAGCATCAAATTTTTTGTAGAATTTACTATAATTACGATAAAGATTAAGATTTAAAGTGTCGGTATAAACAAAAACCGGTAGTACGGTTGATCTTACCTTTGCTCTTACATCTTTTAACTCTTCATCACTTCTTAAAATCTCAAAATCAAAAGGTGATACAACTTTTTCCGGAGCAAGCATTCCAATTTTATAATTAGAAAATTCGTTGATTTTCCCCTTTGGTAACATAAAAACGGTAGCAGCAATTGAGATAACAAGTAGTATTGAAATATTAACGAAATTTTTTTTATTCTTGTTATTCATTGTAATCACCTTTAAAGTAAAAAAAGGTGCATAACAAGTATGCACCTAAAAACTCAACTAATAACATTTACATGATATAATAATATGTTTTACTTTCAATCATTTACCTGGGAATTGTGAATTCCTGATCAGGATAAATAAGATCTGCTTCTTCTTGACCTTCTTTCAATACTGCATTGTACTTTCTTTGCCATGAGCTGATAGTTTCTTTATTTGCTTTATAAATATCGGTCCACTTAAAAGGATCGTCATAGATATCAGATTTTCCTGAAATCTTCCAAAGGTTATCGCCTCTCTGAACAACATAAGACATAACATATGGTACAACTATTGAACTTCTAACAGATTTTATTTTTTGATCAATTCTTTCAATTTTATTCATGAACTCAGTCAAAGCTGATTTTTGATCAGCTCTCATTGTAGTTAATTCAGCATCGAAGTCGTCAAGTTCTGCTCTTCTTTTGTAAAGTTCTTCAGCAGGTAAAGCTCCAAAGCTTCTTATTTTACTTTCTAATGCGTTTAAGTTATTTCTATACTCGTCAACACCAGAATCATCCGATCCTACTGCTGTATAAATCTCTGTCCAAGTATTTTCAATAGCTGTTTCTTTTTCTTCAATTTTAACGTTAAGATCAGCGATTGTTGCTTCTTCAGTCACTATCTCTGCTTCAGTGTTAGTAAGATCCGACTGAACTTTCGTTAGCTTAGGTAAATATTCTTCTTCATAGTTAACTTCTTCTTGCGCAAAACTTAAAGCAAAAAAAGTCAAGATGAGAACTGATAGTATTAATTTTTTCATATCTTGTTTAACTCCCTTACATTTTAAGTTTTATTTTATTCTACTCACAACAGCTGCTTTTTCTTCAAGGGCTGCAGTAAGTTCTTTTTCTTTGTCAGCAAGCTTGTTTTCAAGATTTCTTCTTTCTTGTTTAACGGTAGCTAACTTTGTTTGTGCTTTTTTTGAAGCAGCTTTTGTGTCCTTAAGAACTGTTAGTTCTTCTTCATTAGCATAGCGTGTACATCCTGCAAACATAAAGGACAATACTAGTAGCACCATAGCCAATTTCTTTATTGTCAATGACATTTTACCTCCGACAACTTTATTTTTTTTATTAATCTCAATTATAAATTTATTTCCTAACACATAGGTACAAGCTAAATATAAAATATCTATGATAGCTTGTCAAGGTATTATATTTTTTTTATCGAAGATCTTTTCAGGTAGCTCAGATAGCTCGTAATACTCGCAGTAAAAATAAAAAGAAACGATACAAAAAATACTAATTGAATGCCAAATGATCTGTATATAAATAAACCGAGCAATGGAGCTAATAAGCCTCTTATTCCCGTAGCTGAAACATGTATGCTCTGATACATTGAAGAATCTTCTTTTCCAGCAAAAAAAATACTACTAATATTCCAAGTTATATTTACTCCGGCCATTCCGAAACTATAAATGAAGTAAGCAACAAAAACTAATATTATTGCAACATTAACAGGAGTGAAACTTGATATGAAGAGTGTTAATGGGAATATTGAGAGAGTCAAAAATGATATTGCAGTACCTAAAAATCCGCAAATTCCTGCAAATATCATAATGAAACGAAAATTATTTTCATCATTATCGAGTATTCTGCCTGCAACATAAGAAAATATTATCACTATCAAGGTTGAAAGGCTTATTGTAATTCCAAATATTTTACCTCTAACTTTAGAGTCAAAATGCTTTTGGAATAGGTTGTTATACAGTGGGATGAATAATGAATTAAATGAGAAAGAAACTGCAAGAAGTACTAAGAATTGATTCATTGTTACTACCCAGATACCCAAAATCAAGATCAGTCTTCCAAAAATAGCAACGATCCAATGGAAACAGATTTATTCTCAGAGCTTTCCAGTATCTTTCCCCCACCAAATAGATACGAAATTCGTTACAGGCCATATCATTGTCAGTAGGGCCAATTGCCAATCAACAGCATTCAAAGCCTTAGTTGCAATAATGTCCATCAGCGGACCTAAACCGATAACCATAGCATTGAATAAGGTTGAAATGAGGATCACATAAACAATTTTTTTCTGTATTTTAGTAAGATTATTTAACATAGCAAGCTAAAACACCCTATAAAATTAAAATAATCAATGTTTTTAAAATGCATTATCACTATATTATAGGTGTAATACAAAACGACAATTAATCTTGCATGGAGTATTGATGAAACTTCCTTTCCAAAATACATACTGGGTGATTGAGGGAAAGTTAATGGCGGGGATGTACCCGGGTGGATTCAGTGAAACCAGTATTCTTAATAGAATGCAGGATTTGACAGATCTCGGAATCAGATCTTTGATCAATTTGACCGATCCTGAGGAAGAAATAAATTATTTTACTATCATTTACAATAAATTTTGTGAGAGATTTGAAGAGATATACTGTAAAGATATTTTTCATACCCGTTTTAATATAAAGGATATGAGTATTCCAACAAAAGATCTTATGAAACAGGTATTAGATAAGATCGATGAAGATATAAACAATGGATATCCAGTGTATTTGCATTGTATTGGTGGTACAGGTAGAACTGGTACCGTAGTAGGCTGCTATATGCTTCGTCATAACATGGTGAGTAAAGACAATATTTTTGGTAAGATCCAACTTCTCAGAGGAGACGGAAAGGAAAGTCCTGAAACAGCAGAGCAGAGGCAGTTTGTCCTTAACTGGGACGAATAGTAAATTCATAAATCATTAAATATTCTAGCGAAACTTCGTTTTGGTGTGAAAAAAGAAACAGAAAAATTTCTTGCCTTTTTTAATAAGAAATTCAATATTATTATTCATATTATGTGAACAATAATTAATTTATAATAAAAAAGAGGGTAAGATGAGAATCATAAGAAAAAATCCTGAAAGGATCTCAACTCTTCCTAACGAACCTGTAGATCTAGTATTGATGGATAGTTTATTGGAAAAATATGCAGGTAAAAAAGGAAGTATGATCCCATTATTACAGGGAACTCAAGAACTTTATGGTTATGTACCTAAAACTGCAATTGAGAAAATTTCACTTAAGACCGGATTAAGCGAAAGTAAAGTGTTCGGTGTTACAACTTTTTACTCACAATTCAGATTAAATCCAGTAGGAAAACATATTATAAAGGTTTGTCACGGAACTGCATGTCATGTTCAGAATGCAAACGCTATCACTTCTGCTATAATGAGAGAATTAGGTGTTGAAGATGGGGCTACCACACCAGATAAATTTTTCACTTTAGAATCAGTGGCATGTCTTGGATGTTGTTCGTTAGCACCTGTAATGATGATAGGTGAAGAAACTTATGGTAAACTTACAGGAGATTCAGCAGTTAAGATTATTAAGGAAATTAGAAAAAGCGAAAATAAATAAAACAGGGATATAAAATGAGTAAACCAAAAATTATAGTAGGTCTTGGAAGTTGTGGTGTAGCTGCCGGAGCCGGAAAGGTTTATAAAAGACTTCTTGAAATACAAGAAAGTGATCCCGGTTTATTTGAGACAGGGAAAACAAGCTGTATAGGAATGTGCTTTAGAGAACCTTTAATTGAGATCACTGATGACAAAGGGAAATGTCTCTATGGAGATGTTGACGATAAAAAATTAGATGAGATAATTGAGAGTCACATAAAGAATGGAACTCCAATCGAAAAATATGCAGTTCATTCCGATACTTTTTCTGGAGATGAACAGGATTTTATCGACAATCAAGAGAAAATCGTTCTAAGAAATTGTGGAATGATGGATCCTGAGTCAATTGAAGAATATGAAGCAAGAGATGGATATAAAAGTATTAAAAAACTTATAAATGAAGATATCTCTGGGGATCAGGTAATAGAAACTATGCTGGCTTCAGGTCTTAGAGGACGTGGTGGTGGAGGATTTCCAACAGGTTTAAAGTGGAAATTCGCTAGAGGCAATAAGAGTGCTGAAAAATATGTTATCTGTAATGCCGACGAGGGTGATCCTGGAGCATTTATGGATAGATCGGTACTCGAAGGAGACCCCCATTCTATCTTGGAAGGTATGATCATCGCAGCATATACGATAAATGCAACAGGTGGTGTTATTTATTGTCGTGCAGAATATCCTTTAGCGGTGAAAAGACTAAATCGTGCAATTTCTCAAGCTCATGAAAAAGGATATCTCGGAAAAAATATTCTTGGAAAAGAAGGTTTTAGCTTTAATATCTACGTAAAAGAAGGTGCTGGAGCATTTGTCTGTGGTGAAGAGACTGCGCTTATAGGTTCTATTGAAGGGAAAAGAGGTATGCCAGATAAAAGACCTCCATTCCCAGCAGAATCTGGACTTTGGAACAAACCAACAAATATAAATAATGTTGAAACTTATGCAAATGTACCATGGATTATTCTTAATGGTCCTGAAGCTTATGCACAACACGGAACCGAGAAATCTAAAGGTACAAAAGTATTTGCTTTGGCTGGAAAAATTAAAAATTCAGGTCTGGTTGAAGTTCCTATGGGAATTACGATCAATGATATCATCTTCAAACTTGGAGGTGGAATTAAAGACGGTGGAACATTCAAGGCTGTTCAGTTGGGTGGCCCTTCAGGTGGATGTATTCCTGCATCATTAGGTTCTACTATTGTGGATTATGACTCGGTAAATGCAACTGGTGCTATCATGGGATCAGGTGGTATGGTTGTAATGGATGAGACTACTTGTATGGTTGATGTTGCAAAGTTCTTTTTAAACTTTACTCAGGAAGAATCTTGTGGAAAATGTACTTTCTGTCGTATAGGAACAAAAAGAATGCTTGAAATTCTTACAAGAATCACTGAGGGAAAGGGAGAAGAGGGAGATATTGAAAAATTAATTGAACTTGCAGATCAAATAAAAGATTCTTCACTTTGTGGTCTTGGTCAAACAGCTCCAAATCCTGTGTTAACTACGATAAAGTATTTTAGAAGTGAATATGAAGCTCATATCAGGGATAAAAAATGTCCTGCTAAAGCTTGTAACGCTTTATTGACATACACAGTGAATGAAGAGAATTGTATCGGTTGTACTGCTTGTGCAAGAGTATGTCCGACAAAAGCGATCTCAGGAAAAGTCAAAGAGAAGCATTTTATTGATCAGGAAGCTTGTATCAAGTGTGGAGCTTGTTTCGATGTTTGTAAATTCAAAGCTATAGATCTTCAATAACAATAAACTAAGGATTTAAAATAATGGAAGAAATAAAAATTGTCATAGACAACAAAGAAGTGACCGGTAAGCCCGGAGAATCAGTTCTTGAAGTAGCAAGAAGGGAAGGGATTGAGATCCCTACTTTATGCCATGATGAAAGGTTGAATCCATATTCATCATGTTTTTTGTGTGTTGTTGAGATCGAAGGAATGAGAACATTGCAGCCGTCATGCTCAACTAAAATCTCAAAAGATATGAAGATTACAACAAAGAACGAAAGAGTTATCAAATCAAGACAAACAGCTTTAGAGCTTTTGTTAAGTAACCATTATGCTGATTGTATCGCACCTTGTAAGCTAACTTGTCCTGCCGGAGTTGATGTGCAGGGTTATTTAGCTTTGATAGAAAAAGGTATGTCCTCAGAGGCAGTTGGTCTAATCAAGGAAAAGAATCCACTTCCTGCAATTTGCGGTAGAGTTTGTGTAAGGCCTTGTGAAGTTGCCTGTAGAAGAAATCTTGTCGATGAGACAGGTGTGGGAATTGATTATCTGAAAAGATATGCAACTGATGTAGATTTTGCATCAGGGAGTAGATTCGTACCTAAGGTTAAAGCTTCAACTGGGAAAAAAGTTTCTGTTATCGGAGCAGGTCCTGCAGGATTAACAGCAGCTTATTATTTAGCATTGGAAGGTCACAAAGTCGATATTCTTGAAGCTAATCCTTACGGTGGTGGTATGCTTAGATATGGTATTCCAGAATATAGATTACCTAATGAATTACTTGATAAAGAAATAGATACAATCAAAGAACTTGGTGTTTCAATAAAATTCAATACAAAGTTTGGTCAAGATATAAATTATACTGATATCAAAACTGAATATGATGTTATGATCACTACTGTTGGGTGCCAGAAAGGCGCGTCAATGAGAGTCAAGAATGAAGAAGCCGTGAATGTGTTATCAGGTATTGATTATCTTAGAACAATGGAGCTTACAGGTAAGAGATTTGATTTTAAAGGTAAAATCGTAGCAACTATCGGTGGTGGAAACACTGCAATGGATTGTTGCCGTTCTGCTCTAAGATGTGGTGCTAAAACATCTTACGTTATTTATAGAAGAACAGAAAATGAAATGCCTGCTAATCCAATTGAAATTCATGAATCTAAACTTGAAGGTGTTGAGTATTTATTATTAACGGCACCAACTGAAGTAAATATGGACGAAAGTGGAAAGCTTAAATCCCTTTCTTGTGTGAAGATGGAGCTTGGAGAACCTGATGATTCAGGAAGAAGAAGACCTGTACCTATTGAAGGTTCAGACTTTGATATAGAGCTGGATTATATTTTAGCAGCTATCGGTCAGAAATCAGATATTGATTATATTGAGAACATTAATCCTCATACTGAAGGTGAATATAAGCTGAATCGATGGGGTGATATCGACGCTGATCCTAAAACACTTCAAACAGGTGTTCCAAGTATTTTCGCAGCTGGAGATGCTGTTACAGGTGCTGCGACACTTATCGAAGCTGTTGCACAAGGAAGAGTTGCTGCGAAAAGTTGTCATCAATTCTTAACAGGACAAGAAATAATAGGTGAAAACTCAGAATTCGTAAGTAAGAGAGATAATTTTGAAGAGCTTGAAGCAAGTGAGTTTATGAATGAGTTCAATCCACAAGTAAGAGAAGAGATGCCTGTTCTTGATCCTGAAGATAGACATAATTTCACTGAAGTCGAACTTGGTTACAGACCTGAGCAAGCGGAGAAAGAAGTAGAAAGATGTCTTGAATGTGGTTGTGGTGAACTCTTTACATGTGATCTGAAAAAATATTGTACAGATTATGATGTAGATCAAAAGAAATATACGGGTGATTTTAAAAAGTATGATGTGGATTATTCGCATCCTTTCATCGAGATAGATAATAATAAATGTATCCTTTGTTCCCGTTGTGTAAGAATTTGTGATGAAGTTGTAGGTGCAAATGCTCTCGGATTAGTAAACAGAGGCTTCGATACTCACGTGGCTCCGTCACTTGGTAATTCATTAAAAGATACTCCATGTGAATCATGTGGAATGTGTATTGATGCATGTCCTACAGGTGCAATTTCAGAGAATAAGTCATTCAAGCCAGGTCCTTTCCAAACAGATGTTGTAGAGACTGTTTGTAATTATTGTTCTATTGGATGTGGTGTGAACCTTCATCATAAGAACGGTTACTTTGTAAAAGCAGAAGGAAGAAAAACTCATGCAAACCCTGATGGAAATATCTGTAAGTATGCTAAATTTGGTTATACTTATCTTAACGATTCAATGAGAATTACTAAACCATTACTTAAGAAAGACGGTAAATTTGAAGAGATAGATTTTTACGAAGCTTATAATCTTATCGCAGAAAAGATCAAAGCAGTGAAACCTGAAGAAAATTATTTCTATGCAGGTGCAAGATTAACAAATGAGGAACTTTATCTTACTAACAAACTTGCAAGAGCAGCTGTTGGTACTAACAATATTGCATCTTTCCATTTCTTAGGTAGGGCAGATGAATTGCTTTTCAATTCTTATGCAAATACACCTTTTGATCAATTAGATCAGGTTGGTAAGGTTTATCTTGTTGGTTCAACTCCTGACAAACATAATGCAGTATTCGGATTTAGACTGAATAAAGCAAGAGCAAAAGGTACAGAAGTAATTAATGTAACTACTTGTTCAAACTCTTCAATGAATAAAAAATCAGATAAGATCGTTAAGATCAATTCATACTATGATTTTGTAAAATCACTGAACTATTTCATAGTTAAGGATAATCTGATCAACAAAATGTTTATTGATGGAAACGCTGAAGGTTATGACGAATATGCAAAGAAACTTATGGCTATAGATATTGATACAGTTGTAAAGCAGTCAGGTCTTAACGAGGAAACTCTCAGAAAATTCGCAGCTGAATACAACAAAGAACAAAATGCAGTGATAGTTTTCTCTGAAAGAATAGTTTCCAGAGAGACTCAGAGTGAGATATTTAACCTTTCAGTTTTAACTGGTAAGCTTGGAAAGACAGCAAGTGGTATTATAAGTCTAAAAGAAAAGAATAATGCACAAGGTCTATTCGATATGGGTATTTATGAAGAAGTTTGTGATTGTATTTTTAAACAAATGAAGGCGAAATATCCTAATAGTAAGATAAATATTGCAGAAGAGAACTTCAAAAAAGACAGTGTCGCACCAAAAAATATTTTTATATTTGGAGAGGACCCTTTAGGTACTGAAATAAATCATGCAGATCCAACCAGTATGCAATTTGTTAATCAATTCAGTGTAGTTGCTGATTACTTTATGACAAAGACCGCTGAGCATGCTGATCTTATACTTCCTGCATCATTTCCTATAGAATCCGGTGGTAGTTTCTCAAATACTCAGAAGATGATCGGTGTTTTCAATGCAGAGGTTAAACCTAAGGGAGTTATTTTCACCGAACAATTGATCGGAATTATGAAAAAGCTCGGTCTAGAATCTGATTACGAGTCAAATGAGGAAATTCTTGCAGAAGCTGTTGAGGTTATGAAAGATGATTGTGATCAGTTTAATGATCTTGAATGTAGCTATCAAGACAGATTCACAAGAGCATTTGAGTGTGGGTGTGATTCTCTTGTTAAGCGCTTTGATGATGAATTCGCTAAAAAAATGAAATAAGTAATTTCATTTTTATATTTATTTGGGACGGTATTAAACCGTCCCTTTTTTTATTAATCACGTTTTTCAATTTCCCCTTATATATAATGAATAAGAATATGTCAAAAAATGGATGACACAATATTATCGGACTGCTTGAAAGTTAATATAAATATCTCAAAATGTTAAATATCTTAATAAAAATACGCATAAACATAATAAAAGTAAATAAAAGCTTGACACGGATGTTAAATATGATTATATTACCTGTGTTGATATGTTAAATATGTTAATAAAACAATGTATCGATGATTAAAAATAAATAATAAAAGAGAAATAGGAGAATATCATGAAAACGAATAGCGAAAGGTATAACAAAAGTACAGATATTGAAAAAATGTCAGTTAAGAAAAATAAGATTGTAGCATTAAGTGTTGATATGCGATACAGGATGCGAAGTGTGTTAAATAGAGCTAGAAGGGCACATGGTGTTTTATTATTGTCTTAATTTAACCTTGAAATAAAAAATAACTATTAAACTATAGAATTGGGAAGGAGGATATAATGAAGGTTTCAAAGAAGTATATTTACAATACGGTCTTAGTGATTATTATCATGAGTACGATAATTTATGGGAGATACCATGATAATAGTATTCATTTACAAGATAATATAATTTCCGATCTCGAAAGTAATTTAGAAATAAAGTCTCATATTGTAGAGAGATTAGGAATTGAAAAAATTACTTCAAATTCTGCACACAGAGGAAAGTACGATATTTATTTAAAGTATATGAATCGAATTTATGAATAAAGAACATTTTGTATATATATAGTTATCTATTATTTAATATTATTATGCTAAGGTAGGTAAATTCCTGCCTTTTTTTATTGATCGCGTTCGTTTTATTATTTATTAGAATACGTGATATAATCCTTTCAACCTTTATAATTACCACTTTGTCTGTAAATTGTGTATATTTAAGTATCAAAGTATTATTATGTGACTTGTACAATACAAATATCTATAGGAGGCAAAATGAAAAAGTATTCAAAAATTCTGGTTGGTCTGTTCACTTTTAGTGTTCTATTATCATTGTTGACAGTAGGATGCTCTAGAAATGAAACGTGTACCATAACAGAAAAGGATGGTGTGAAGCATTATAGTAATAGGAATGTACCTGCAAATCCTAATCTTAAGATGGTAATTGATAATAAGATCGAGATCGTAGGAGTAGAGCAAGATACAATGGTTACTTTTACTCGTTCTTCAGATATGGAAATTGATGCTCAGGGTAATATTTATATATTTGATGCTGTAAAACAAACTGTTTTTAAATATGATAAGAATGGCAATTATGTTTTGAATTTCTGTTCAGCAGGCAATGGTCCTGGAGAAATTAACGGAGCTCAGGATATTGCTATAGTAGGAGATTCATTAGTCTTAACTTCTCCAGGTCAAGCAAGATTGTCAGTTTTCGATCTTAACGGAAACTTCGGAGAGCATAGAAAGATCATTATACCTGGATTGTACTATGGTGCTGCTGATATGGGTATAAATAATGATGAAATACTTGGATATTTTCCTACATTTCTTGCTGAGGATGATAAAGTATTCATCGGTAATAAATTCTCTATAAAAGATAAGAATTTTAAAATTAAGACACTTATCCACGAAATACCTACAGAATACCAACCACAGGATATCGAAGGTGCAAAAATTATATTCATGCCTTTTGCTTACTATGGAGGGAATATTTATTTTGCTCCGAATTTTCCGGAGAATTATCAGATACACTGGAAAAATCTAAAAGGAGATCTTCTTGGTGTTGTTTCAAAACATAATGCAAGGATAGAATATAATCCTGAAGAGAAAAAGCACTATGAAGATGCTTCTTCTTTTTCATGGGGTGGTGAGAGATTAATTCCTAACTGTAAATTAAAATCTGTTATGAATGGTCTTTTTGCGGATAAATATGGGCAGCTTCTTGTGTGGGTTTCTCAAAAGAGATCTGAGGGTGTAAAGCATAATCCTTCTATTGATATTTTTAAGGATGGAGAATTTCAGAATACTATTATTCTTGATCAGCTTGAGATAGTTGAGTCGCATACTCCAACTGATATGAAGTTTGATTTTAAAGAGGATAAATTCATTG
>JAQIDB010000135.1 GCA_027858225.1 Candidatus Delongbacteria bacterium | reverse complement strand
TTTGTGATGATCTCAAGATAATTCAGAATGAAAATATTGAAATAGAAGTTCTTTAATCCTAAAAATCGATCCTTTTAAAAATACTGATACTTGCTAATACTGCTATTAAACCAATTATTGAAGAGCTAATAAGTGGTGCGGCTGAATAATTTTCTGACATTACAACTTCTTTGATCATAACAACCGTTTCAGAAACTTTCGGTAAAACAAAATGAAGTGTCTTAATGATACTTTTGTAGTATGTACCATCAAGTATCGTAAATTTTTGAACTGCTGCAAGTATGGGAGATAAAATAAAAATTGTAAAATATACAATCAGCAAAGATACTACTGTATTTCTTGTTATAACTGAAACAAAAGCTAATATGCTAAATAAAGTGCTGAAAAATATAAATATGATCAACCCTGAAAAAAGAAAATCATAATTCCATATTTCAAATTTTACAGAAAGTACGATCCATGACAATAACACAATATATAATATATTTATTCCTACAATTGTTAGAGCACCAAGGAATCTTTCAATAAATATCATTTCCCTGGATATAGGTTTCGAAATAATAAGATCAATTGATCCTTTTTTTAGAAAATTTGGAAATATCCCAGCTGTGGCAAATAAAGAAAAAAATATTGATATGAAAAACACCGCGATGGCTATGCCTGTTTGAACGTATCCTAAAATTTCTTTCGGGTTAAACAATTTCTCACCTTGATTGGCATTAACATTTTGTCCAAAGAAATCTAATAATATCTTTGAATCAACTCCTCCAACCTTAACATTTAATGCGAACATTATTAAAATAATAAATAATGTTGATAAAACAAAAAATGTTAAAAATATTTTTTTTGAGATAGTTTCTTTTAGAGTTAGTTTGTAAACACCAAGCATTAATTATTTCCTATTACTTTTATGAAATAGTCTTCTAAAGTTTCTTTTATCGGAGCAATTTCCGAGATCGTAATCTTATTTTTTCTAAGTAAATCTATCAATTCATTAAGATCTACAAGATTTTTGTTTTGAATCTTATAAAATCCTTTATCATACATGATTCTTAAATTCTTATTAAGTGCGTATTCTTCAATAATATTATTCTTAGAACCATCTAGCAATACTCTGTAATATCCGGTTTCATTTATAAAATCTTCTAGCGGTCCCCTTTTTATCAGTTTACCATCTTTAAGAATGGCTATTTCATCTGAGATTCTTTCAACTTCACTGAGTAGATGAGAGTTGATAAAGATTGTTTTTCCTTCATTTCTTAATTCATTTAAGATCTCTCTGATCTCAATTCTACCAATCGGATCGATCCCATCAGTAGGTTCATCTAAAAAAAGAATCTCCGGATCATTGATTAAAGCCTGTGCTGTCCCCAATCTTTGCAACATACCTTTTGAAAATTTCTTAACTTTAATATTTCTCTTATCATGAAGTTTAACTTTCTCCAAAAGAATGGGGATTCTTTCTTTTAGCTTTGACTTGGAGACATTTGACATTAATCCATAGTAATACAATATCTGATCTGCTGTTAAATAATTGGGGAAAATATGATTCTCCGAAAGATACCCTATTTTTTCTCGACTTTTAAAATCTGAAATATTGCCATCAAATATTTTCGCTGAACCTGAAGTTGGCTTAATTATAGAAAGAATTAATTTTATAAAAGTTGTCTTCCCGGCACCATTAGGTCCAAGTAGACTAAAAACTTTTCCTTTTTCTACTTCAATATTAAAATTATCTAATGCTTTAACTTTACCATTGTTATAATATTTTGATAAGCCTTTCGCTTCAATTACATTCATATATCAATTATTTCTCAATTATTATATTTCTTCCAAGATTCCTTTTAATAATAACCAAAAATTCTCTACTGAAGATATCTTTAATCTTTCATCAGGAGAATGTGCTCCTTCCACAGTTGGTCCAAAAGAAACCATGTCCATATCCGGATATTTATCTCCTATTATACCACATTCCAAACCTGCATGAACGGCTTTAACAGAAATATCACCACTAAAAGTCTTTTTATAAACATTTTGTACTTTCTTTAAAAGTTTAGAATCAGGATTTGGTGTCCATGATGGATAGGGATCATCAGTTTCATATTCATATCCCGCAAGTATTCCAAAGGATATTATCTTGTCGGAAATATCTTTAATTGAACTCGCTACAGAACTTCTCTGACTGGTAAGTATTTTAATTGTATCTTCAGCGTATGTTACTGATGCCAAATTGGTTGACGTTTCAACCATCCCATGAATATCTTTACTCATTGCGAAAACACCTGCTGGAAATGAGTATAATAGATTTAGTAGGGTCCCTTTATCACTTTCATTGAAAACATTTCCTTCATGCTCTACTTTCTTTTTTGAAATATCGACATTCTCATCAATTTTTCTAAATTCATGTCTGTATATCTCTATATATTTCTTTATTTCAGTGTCTAACAATGGTTCATCATGTTGTTTTATACCTATAATTGCATTTGCTTCTCTTGGTATTGCATTATGCTTGTCACCTCCATCAAAAGAAAATAATGAAAAGTCTATTTTTGCATTAATATTCCACAAGAATCTTGCAAGTAGAATAACCGCATTACCCAATCCTTTGTTAATAACCAATCCTGAATGTCCACCTTGCAATCCACTTAGTTTGATATTATAGATAATCTCTACATCTGTTGGCTTTATCGGCACAATTTTCTTATGAAGAAGTGTTGATTTACCACCTGCACAACCAATATATACTGCACCTTCTTCCTCCGAATCCAGGTTGAGTAATAAATTGCCTGACACAAAATCTTTTTTTAATCCATTTGCACCATTTAAACCAGTCTCTTCATCAACAGTAAATAAACATTCAATATTTCCATGCTCAATTGTATTTTCTTCCAATACTGCCAAAGATGCTGCTACTCCGATACCATCATCGGCTCCTAATGTTGTTCCATCTGCAGTAACCCATTCGTCCTCAATAATGAGTTTTAAAGGATCATTATCAAAATCATGCTCAACATCTTCGTTTTTTTCACATACCATATCAATATGGGATTGTAAAACAGTCGTTGGAGAATTTTCTTTTCCGTTTGTAGCAGATTTCTTGATTAATACATTTCTAACTTCATCTAACTTATATTCTAGCTTTTGCTCAATTGCAAAATCAACAAGATATTTAATAAGTTTTTCTTCTTTTTTCGATGGATGTGGTATTTGGGAGATATTATAAAAATGCTTCCAAAGTAATTTTGGGTTTAAATCTTTTATCATATTGGTACCTCTTTGTAATAATTTGGTATTATGTTATTCGTAGATTTAGGAATATATTTCTATTAGTCTTACTTGGCAAGAAAAAATATCTTCTATAAAATGTGTTTCTATCCGTCATATTTCTTTATCTGTATAATTTATCGCAAATATTATCTTGATTTTAAATGATTCACATCTTAGATTGTATGTTCGTCAAATAATTAGAATTAAATAATATTAAGTGGAGATCGTTTTATGAAAAAGACTAAATTGTTTATCCTTGTCCTAGCATTGTTTGTACTTGTAGGGTGCTTTGAGTCAAAGGAAAAAGCAGAAAAGAAAATTTTTAGTGATTCTCAGATTGCATTAAACTATGCACCTGAAAGCTCAATTGCTCTTTGGACGTTTAGCTCGATAGATAAGCTGTTCAAGACATTTGCCGTTAACGATAGTTCGATTTTTGGTGAGACAGTAACATCAAAAGATGATATGTCTGAACTAACAGGAATACTTGGATTTAATCCAATGATGCTTGCAGATTATGAGAAGATCGGTATTGATACAGGTAAGGAATT
>JAQIDB010000128.1 GCA_027858225.1 Candidatus Delongbacteria bacterium | reverse complement strand
CTTCTGATACATCTGTAGAACCATATTCAATAGAATTATAAAGTGATTCTTTAAAATTAGGTAAATTACTATCGATATCAGAATCTGCGTTTTTTGAATTTCTAATTGCATCATCAATTAGGGGAATATACCTATATTTATTATACCCTCCTGAATCAAAAGTAGAAATTTCATATTTAAATTGATTACATGTTTCTGATTTTGTGATTTCAATATTTGCCTTCTTATGAAAATATAACCATATTTCAAAACATGGATTACTTAACACGATATTCCAATTTTCATGATCTTTACAACAATCTAACAACAATCTAATTTGTTCACTGGTCCAGTCATCAGTATCAATAACAAACCATAATTCATCATCATCTTTTAAATCATTTTTTTCAATATATTTCATCGCTCTGTTCAAAACCCAATTTGGACTAGATTTTGTGTTACTAACTGATAAGAGTTCATCATCTTTAACATAATCTTCTATTAAATCTACTTTTATTCGATTTGACATATATTGAAAAATATTAAAATACTGTGGTTCTCTTTGACTGCCTTCACAGGCTATTGCAAAAAGTTTATAATCTCTGACCAATTCTAAAGGAACATCTCTCTGATAACCTCTATTTTTATAACCCATAATTTCACCAGTTTAAATTTTCTAAATCTGCCATAAAAGGTATTGCACCAAATCTACCCCTTAGATATCCTTTTCTTATATCTAAATCATTTCTTGGTTTGAATTCACTTAAAGAATACATTTTTGAACTATTTGAAGTTTTATCTTTCTCAACAAACCAAATTTCATCTTGTCTAAAAATATCAAGATTTAGTAAATTTGATTCATGTGTCGAAAAAATAAACTGACCTTTAGTAGTTTCGTCTTTCATTATCTTATTTACTAATGCATACAAAAGGGTTGGGTGCAAACTTTGATCAATTTCATCAATTATAAATGTCATTTCATGTTGAAGAATTCCGTCAAATGCAGGAATAAAATCAAGTAATCTTTGAGTGCCATCTGATTCAATATTGATTGGAAATGATATATCTTCTCCCTTACTATCTTTATGAAGTGCCACAATAGATCTTACGATATATTCATCACCTTCTTTTTTTACAAAAGCACCACCAGAAGTAGTACCTACCTCTATTTCTTCGCCCTTATCGAGTTCTAAAATTATTTCTTTTTTCATTTCTGCTTCATCTTCACCAAAAAATTTATCAAAATCTAATTTCTTAATAACTAACTCAGAAACTCCGGTATTAAACGTTTGTAATAATTCATTTGCGAACAATTTAAATTTGTCTGATTTAGCAAATCTAGAAACAAGATTAACCGTTTTGCTATTAGGATGTATAATTACTAATTTCATTCCAAACCATCTACGCACAATGTCTAACTCATCTATTTTTAAACTATCTGTCTTACCAATAAATAATTCGTTATTTTTCAACAAATTCTCTTCCATTAATTCAATCAATAATTTTGCTTTTTTTGAATTTTTATATTTTTGTGCTACATTTATTTCAATTTTATTTTTTTTATTCAATTTCCTTTCAAATATCATTTTAGCTTCTGTATTTACCTTAGATTCATATAACCACTCTTCAATTATATTGTTATTATCTAAAGTCAATCCATAAACATACAATTTATGGTTTAAAGCTATCTCAACTTCAAAATAAGATGGATTTAATTTATTATCTGGATTTAATTTAAATTTCAATTCACCATTAGGATAATTAATTCGACCTTCCTGAACCATCTCTTGCAGATATTCTATAGCTTCAATCAAATTGGATTTACCTGCACCGTTAGAACCGTATATTGCCGATGCTTTCAATATGTTTAGTTTTGATTTTTTATATACATGATGTTTGTGATTTTTAAAAGAACCTGCTAACATATTAAATTCAACTTCTTCGTCAAAAGACAAAAAGTTAGAAACAACAAATCTAACCAACATAATATACTCCATTTTTCATTTACAACGAATATATCACTTACACTTCAGTATGTCAAGCGATTATTTAACAATAATTATACCATTATGAGATTCTTTCGTTCCAATTATCATTTTTTTGAAGCATGTTGAAAATAAACTCATTTGTTTTGGTAATCTGTCCTCAAACTTATCCATCGATGTTTTGATACCGGATTGTGGGAATATTTGCATCATAAAGAAATATCTAGACTTTGATCTTAATAACGATCTTTTTAACATCTGAAGATTTTCCGTTCATTATACCTGGCATGTGCAGGTCGTCGGGGAATAATATTACAAAATCATCAGGGATAAGAGTTATATACTTACATTCACCATGATAGAATGCAATGTCTTTTGCAGGATCATATTCTTCTTTGATCTTTTGATCGTTCAGTTTTGCATGACCGACCTTTTCAGCACCTTTTGTAATCAGTTGGATGTCAATATAGTCTTTATGACCTTCAAGAAAGCCTACCTTTTTTGTAGAATATTCAGATACAGAAACAAAAATATCTTCATCATCAATAAGATGTTTTCCTGTTGGCAGATTTTCAAGATCAGTAGCCTTTAAAAACTCAAATGCTTTCTCAAAACGCGGGTGAAGTGATCTGTAGTTATTAATATTTTGTAGTTTATCGTATATCATAAGTAATTCCGTTTTAGTAAGTAATGATGTTTATAATTAAATCAATTAGCTTTATAAAAATGAATATTTTTACTCTTTATGCTTAATATAATTTTATAACACTTTAAATCGTGAACTTTGTACTCATATCTTTTTATTTCAACATCATTAGGATTTAAATCTATAAGATCTCGATTGTGATCTTCATATCTGTCATCAGCGAATTTTATCTTAAATTCTTTAATCATATCTACTTTATTAGAACTATCTTTTAGGGATATATATTTTTCTTCATCTTTTAATACTACATTATCTTTTGATTTGAAGCACAATTGAAGGTAGAAGTCCTGAAAACCACCACCGTATCCTTCTAAATCTGAAATTTTTTCAATAGGTGTATCAAATACTTTTTCAAATTCCTCTTCGATATCTGCTGTCAGTTGATAATATAAAAAAATACCGATACCAGCAAACAATATTCCAACTCCTAAGAATATTTTAAACAAAGATTTAATAAAGTATTTTTTTTCAAATTCTCTGTTATTACTTTTACGAAGCTTATCAATTATAAATAATATCGCAAAAACAATTATTATTAAATATACAAAATTCATTTTTCACCTGATTATTATTTAACGGTTCATCGTTTCTCGGGCGTATGTCGATACGCCCCTACATTTGTTTGTTTATGCATTTTCTGGGGACGATAAGAAATCATCCCCTACATAACTGTAAACTATCAACTGTAAACTACTTTACAAATATCTTTTCAATTCCATCCCTATCACTCCTGCATATAATTCAATATACTTTTTCACAGGACTCATATTGATCTTTTTCATCAAAACTTCTTCTATTTGAAAGAATCCTGCATTCTCAGTCATTTCAACCTGAATGCGAACTGGATTTTCTTTACCTTTTTCGATGTAGACTTTTTTGATAGCAGCAGAAGAATACTTATGTATATCCCCGACTTTTGAACCTGTTTCCATAAGCAAAGGTATCCTGGCTCTCCCCTTTTCCATATCACAACCATCTGCAATTAAAATAATCCCTGCTTCTAAAGAATGTATCTTCTGAGTACCCATATGACCTATTATTCCTTCATAGACCATGGATTTTACTATAAGCTGCTTTCCAAGATTTTTGGGATATACTTTTTTTAATATATTTTCAATGATCTGAGAAGTCAGAGTTATAGTCATTCTTTCATGACCGTCTCTACCTATACTCATACCTATATCATGCAGGAAAGAAGCCATAAGCACAACGACCATACTGTCCTTGAACGAACCAATCTTTTCAGTTTCCAAGTTGAATATTATACCTGATTCATTCATCAGTTTTATAATTTTTACAGCATTGATAGCTACCTGTCTCATATGCACAGGCCCATGATCATTAAAATTCAATCTTGTTATAGATACATTATTAGCATAGTCCTGCAATATTGATATTTCTTTATTAGCTAAGAGCAATTCAGCTGTTTTTAAAACTTTCCCTTCAAGCCCTTTTAAAAGTGCCTTATTCATAGCTATTTCTTTTGGTGATGTCATGTTTATTCCTCTTATCCCACAGGTTAAAACCTGTGGTTATTGGTATTATATCCCGCTGGGATAATTATTAATTAATTCTGCATACATATTTTAGATCATCAGCACCACCTTCATCTTTCTCAACAGAATGATCTACTATTTCAAAATCTTCTTCTTTAAATTCATTAAGAATATTATCTGAGAGGCCTATATATCTACCTACAACACCATTCTTGACCATCTCTCTTTTATCGTTAAAGAACGGTTTGATATCATCAGGTATTGTGTTACTCATAGTTATACCTACGACCAGACCTTCAGGTTTTAAAATTCTTTTTATTTCTTTAAGAAAGGTACTTCTGTCTTTACCAATGATGCAATGTAAGCAGTATGAATCTACAACGATATCATAAGAATTATCTTCAATATCCATATTAAGAACATCTCCGACATTAAAATTTGCCTTGAGATCTCTTTCTAAAGCTTTTTTTTTTGCCCACTCAATTGCTGTTGGAGAAATATCAATTCCACTTACAATATAACCTAGTTTAGCTAAAGACAAAGATAATTCTCCGTCTCCACAACCGAGTTCCAGTATGTTTATCGATTTAGAAAGATTGTGCTTTTGTATTGTGTCTAATACAAGATCTGAAACTAATTTTATTGATTTGGAATCATTCCAAGCTTCTCTACCAATTTTTCTAAAATATTTATACTGATTTTCATGTATTCCTAAATAATCTGTTTTCGTCATTTACTTTTCCTTTTTAAACGATTTAGGTCGGACGTAAAGCCCGACCATACGGGTTTTTATTGTGCGTATTTGGGGACAAGGTGGCTTCAGCCCCTTGAAATACGCGAATTACATTCTTACTCGTTTTCCTAAAAGAATTACATCCCTCAGATTCTCAGGATTCTTTGCAGCGATCCATTTCTTTTCAAAATCTGGATCTCTAACTATCTGGGCTATTGCAGATATTACTCTCAAATGGAAATTACGTTCATCTTTAGTACCCAGTAGAACAAAGATCGCTTTGATATCTTTATGCTCATCAGAGAGTTCAATTCCTTTTTTTGATCTGATGACAAGCATTTCAAAAATTTTCTCACCTTCAATTATAATATGAGGTATAGCAAGAAATGGGGTTAAAGCAGTGCTGCTCTCTGCCTCCCTTGCAGTTAATAGCTCATAAATCGAATTATTTGTAATATTTAATTTCTCTGAAACATTTTTTGCTATCAGCTCAAAAAGCTCTTCCTTGCTGACTTTGTGCTTTATATCAAGAACATTCCTTTTTTCAACTAGGTGATCAAATCTGTCTTTTACAATATCATCTCTTTCTCTGATAATATCTTTAAGCTCAGATTCAAGTCCCCCGGTAAGGAACTGCTTATTTGTAATCCTTTCAATCAAATGAAGAAGTGCGTATTCACTCTCTGTTTTCTTCTTTCCGTAGAACCAATATGTCAGGAAGCCTATAAATCCTAATCCTAAGCTGGTCAGTATAGCTTCAAGTCCCATTTCAAATACCAATAGTAAAAATCCAATAATACCTACGATCTGCACCCATGGATATAGAGGACTCTTAAACTTAGGTTGATAATTTTGAACTCTACTTTCTCTTAGGATTATCACTGCTAGACAGGAAAAAATAAATGTAAATATTATAACTGTGGAAGCAGCTTTTATCAATACATCCAGCTTCAACATGAATGATAAGGTTATAAATAGTCCTGTAAAAAGAATCGATACATACGGTGTTTTTGATCTTCTACTTAGCTTTCCAAAAAAAGAAGGAATTAATTTATCTCGGCTTAATGCTAAAGGATATCTCGATGCCGCTAGAACTCCGGCATTTGCAGTAGATACAAAAGCAAGGATAGCAGCAATAGTTAGAGCGATCACTCCCCACTCACCCATAAAAACAGCTGCACCGTCAGTAATAGGTGTTATTGATGCATTTTCAATAGTTGTACCAAGCTTATCTCCGAGAACACCTGTAGTAACGAAAACAACAAGTGCATACAAGATGCCTACGACAAAGAAAGCCAACAGCATACCAAGAGGTAAATTTCTAGTAGGATTCTTAGTCTCCTCAGAAATACTGGCAATCTTTAAAAGTCCACCGTAAGAAACAAATACCAATCCTGCAGTTGAGAATATTGAACCTGCTCCATTAGGTGCAAATGGAGTAAAATTCTGAACATCAATGTAGATTAAACCATCTATTACATAGAATATTAACAAACCAATCAGAAGAAATACAATTACAATTTGAAACCTTCCTGCCTCTTTTGCACCAATGATGTTTATGATTAAAAAAACTGCACAGAATACTATTGCAATAACATGAATATCAATATCGATTATCAATCTAGTGAATGCTGCCATACCAATTAAAGCAAAGGCGCTTTTCAGCGATACAGAGAACCAGGTGATCATACCGTCAATAGTACCAACAGCTGGGCCCATACTCCTTGTTACAAAGAAATAAGTACCTCCGGCTTTAGGCATTGCAGATATTAATTCTGATTGACTTAACATTCCTGTTGCAGCTAAAAGTCCGGCTAATAGATAAGCTAGTATCATACCCGGTCCGGCCTGCACATAGGCTAATCCGGGTAGGATAAATAAACCAGAACTTATCATAGCGCCTGATGCTATACTGAATACATCAAGTAACCCAAGCTCTTTCTTTAATGATTTATTGCTCAATTTTATTTTCCTTGTTGTTTTGCTTTTTCTACCTGAATCCAATCAATGAAAGGAATAGGAATATGTTCAATACTTATACTAATAAAGTACGTAATTCAACACTCTCAAATCAAGCTAAATATTTATTTTGTTTTGACTAATTTTTAAATACAACTAATCAAAAGGTCACTATATGACACTTTGCTATTTGTATTTTAGGGGTTAGAGGATAGGGATTAGGGGTTAGTTAAAAAATTAAACACAGGAGATTAATAATGAACATTAAATCGTATAAAGAACTAGTAGTTTGGCAAAAAGCTATGATACTTACAGAAAGTATATATAAACTGACTAAGTTTTTTCCTAATGAAGAAAAATTTGGTCTAACTTCTCAGATAAAAAGAGCGGTAATCAGTATTCCATCTAATATAGCTGAAGGCCATGCAAGGAGATCGGCAAGATGTTGAGAAGTTTAATTACTGCTCTAAACTAACCCCTAGCCTCTACTCTCGAACCCCTTATTTCTTGCGTTTTAAAGAAATAATTCCTACTTTTCATAATCAATAATAATAAAAGAGAGAAATCATGGATAAATTCATTAAGAACTTTTTGATCCGAACTTATGTTGCAATATTTTTTCTTATTCTCATAGCAGTTGCTTTGGGTATATTTGGAGGAGATGTTCTGCAACTATCTGGTAATAAGATTAATAATGGAGAAGCTGACTTTACTATACGAAGAAGTAAACTATTTTTATACACTACTTACAAAGATCAATTCGATAATGTAACTAAAGTTCAACATCGAACTGAGACTGCTGAAGATAAATCTTTAGTGACAACGGTATACATGATAAATGATTCTACAAAAGTATCGCTTTTTGAATCAGCAACTTCAGATAATGATAAGCTAAAAAGAGATCTCTACAATGAGCTGAGTTTTTTTATTGATGATGGTTCCCGAAATGTTTATTCGAAAATGCTTTTCAAAATAAACAAATTCGGGTGGATAGGCATAGGTCTGTTTGCTATTGCTATAATTTGGCTATTAAATATATCTAAGATTAAAAAAAGACTGATTGAAGAAAAACAGGAAGAAGATAAAAAAGCAAGAATTGACAAACTACATGAAGATCGAGTTCACGGTCTTAAGGAAGTATAGATATTGTACTACGAAATCGTCTTAAAGAAGTATAGGCGTAACACTGCTACGTCTCTAGAAGTTGATTTTATCCGCAAAGAAATATAATGACATATAAAAAGTGGTCGAGATAGCAAAAACCACGATAGATATCATTTTAATCATTTTCTTTTTAGAAAATATCGCCAACAATAAAGAAATCACGCTAACTAATATTAATATTTCCATAATTATTTAAATTAAAAAACCACCTTTATTTAAAAATTCATATAACTTATCTTTTGAATGAAGA
>JAQIDB010000039.1 GCA_027858225.1 Candidatus Delongbacteria bacterium | reverse complement strand
GAATTTACATAAACGCCAAAATTAAATAATCGTTTTTCTTTAAGTCGATCTAAAATAGTTGTTTTACCGGAACCGTTTGGACCGGCAAATACTCTCATTCTTTTTGTAGGCATTATTCTAGAATAAATTTAGGAGGTATTATATTTGTTCTTTTTGGTAAATCTTTTATCTTACGCATTGTACCGTCTTGATTAATTTCATACAAAACATTATTTTTCTTAACTATCATTGGTACTTTTGTTTTTTTTGCGTTTTTAATTGCTTGCAAAGTTGCATTCAATGCAGCTCCAGCGATTGCATCGATTTTTTCTTTTTCTCTTTTAGTCATAATCTCCATTTCCGAATCTTTGGATGTAATTTATATACTAAGTTTGTTTAAATCAAGATATTTTATCATATTGTAACTTTATTTCAATTGCTAAATTCAATATTTCAATTTACTATTTATAAATATTAGTTAAAGCAAAAGAAGCCTGTCAAAAAAGCAACAATGGTTTAGCAGACCATTTCGAGGACATGCTCGATATGGTTCTATTAGGTTCTGGTGCTAAACGAAAGATCGAAGATGTGCCAACTGCGGATAGTATAAAGAAAATTGAAAAGAAAACGGATAAGAAGAAAATGAAAAATTCTTTGATTTCCTTTACAAAATGAAAGATAAAATTGAGTTAGCTTTCGGAAATGAACTGATATGGGAAAAAATGGATGTAACTCGCTCTTTGCAAGGGACGGTTTCAAACCGTCCCCTCTTTTAAAAAGAAAGATTCTTAATCAAGTTCAGAATGAAGGATGAAAATAGAAGAAAAACACCAAAAGGTCACTATTTGACACTGTGCTCTTCGTATCTTGCGTTTAAATAAAAAATTACGCAGGTGACGATATGCAAAAGAATGAAATTATTATTTATCAAGCAGATGAGCTTACAAGCAGGATAGATGTAAGAGTTGAAGATGAAACGGTCTGGTTAACACAAGTTCAAATTGTAAATCTTTTCAAAAGCAGTAAAGCAAATATAAGTGAACATATAAAACATATTTTCGAGACAAAAGAACTTGATGAAGAGGGAACTGTTCGGAAAATCCGAACTGTTCGAAAGGAAGGTAACAGAAGTGTGACAAGAGAATTAATTCATTATAATTTAGATATGATCATTTCAATCGGATACAGAGTTAATTCAATTCAAGGAACACAATTTCGTATATGGGCGAATAAAATTTTAAAAGATTATCTACTAAAAGGCTACTCGCTTAATAACAGGATGAACAGAATTGAAGATAATGTTTATGAACTCAAAGAGAAGGTAAATCAAATAGATTTGCGGTTATCAACAGATAATATTCCAAAACAGGGAATTTTCTTCGAAGGACAGATCTTTGATGCTCATGTTTTTATTTCAGATCTGTTTTCAAAAGTAAAGAAAGAATAATACTATGATAAAAACATACCACATAACGACTGCTATACATAATTCCAGATACTCTGAGAGGATGGGGGTATATAAAATAACATTAAATAATCCCATTTGGCTTACTTCTAAAGATGAAATTATAATTACCGAAGCTATTGCAATGATAGTAGAAGATGATAAATTAAAAATCCTTGCATATAACATATGCGGTGACCATATGCATATGGTCATTACATGTGAAGAAAATAAGTTGTCTCAAATAATTGGAAAAATAAAAGCTGTAAGTGGTAGAAAATGTAATATAGAAAGAGGTACAACAGTTCCAGAGAAGAAAGACTCAACAAGGGGATATATCCCCTTGTCCGGGCACGTCCAGTGAGTCTGGGAAGTAAAGAAAAAGAACATACCGAGATACAATAAGCAGTTAAATAAACATATTTAATAAATACCAGGAGAATTCATGGAGAAATTATTTGTATTTGATATAGAAACAACCGGTGTTAAACATTGGAGAAATGGAGTTTATCAAATATCAGGAGTAACAAAAGAACAGATATTTAGGCATTGAAGTTGAAGAAAGTAAATTACATGATGCGAAATATGATATATCGATCTGTTATGAAATATTTAAGAAGGTGAGAGGATAAAAGTGGGCAGTAGGAGTACAAGATATTATTCCATTGTTCATCCTACATCGTAATGACAATATTTTTCTTACGAGCTTCTTCAGCCTTAAATACCATTGTATGACTTTCGATCGTTTCATCTGCTCCCAATATTAAAAAAATCTTTGGATTAGTCATTATTACTCCCATTGTTAAGATGTTTCAACTTTCAAACCTTCGCCCACATTGACTATGTAAGCTTTCCCACCTTCTTTTTCAATAGTTTCTGCTACTTTCTCAGGGTTCTCAGGTGCATAAACGAACATACATCCACCACCACCTGAACCGTTGATCTTTCCACCGAATGCACCAGCCTCGATAGCTGAAGATATCATTCTATTGATCTTTGGAGTTGAGATATTTAATTTTTCATCAAGAATTTTATGGTGTGCAGAAAGAAGTTTTCCGAATTTAATGTGATCAAAATTATCGCTTTTAAACAATTCCAATGCTTCGAAAGTGAATTCTCTGTTAATAAGTGCACCTTCAAGAACTTCGTATTCTCTATCGGTCAGAAGCTCTTTAAATTTTTCGGAATCATCTGATCTATGCGTAAAAAGGTCGAAATTAGTATATTTTATCTTTATCTTTTCAACTGCAGAAAGAACTTTATCTTTTACATTTCCAAGAATGTACATTGTATCTTTAGGTTCTCCTGAATCACCAAGTACAAAGCTGCCCAGTTTCTGATCAAGTTGGTCAATAGAAACATCACCTCTGAAATCCATGAACTGAATATTACCAAGAGCTGTTGCATACTGATCCATCATTCCACCTGGTTCATTGAATTCAACAACTTCAGCAAGAAACGAAAGTCGTCCGACTTCTCTGTTCTCAATTGTGATCTTATTACCATCAGCTTCGATGAGAAATTTACACCATACGTTATTCAGAGCCGAAGAAGATGAAGTTCCCGAGTTGATCGGAATATTTCCACGCACTTCACAGTCATAACCATGGGGAAGAGACAAACCATTTCTCTTCAGAGTATTATAAACACTTTTAAAGTAATCTCTTTTCTTCGTGTATTCAAGTTCACCACCAGCTGAAATATCAAGTGTTTCTGATGAATCAATATCTGGAAGTGATATATTTATTATTTGATCAGTTCTAGGAGTTGCAGTGATCTGAACTCTAAGATCTATAGCTGAGGTCATTACAGGTAACCCAAGATAATCCTGATGCTCACCAAAAAGGCATATTCTGCCTGGAGTTGAAACTTTTATATTATGCATTATGTGTATCTCGAAAAATTTTAAGTTCAAGCATTCGTTCTTCAAGTTCTTCTAAAGTATTTATTCCATAGGTAAAGAATGGATGTTCAACCGGTATAGCTTCTACTTTTTCATTTTCGTTGAGGAATATTTCAATTACATCAGATAGATAATATTCGTTCTGAGCATTTCGGTCATTAGTTTTAGTTAAAGCTGTGTAAAGTTTTCTGCAGTCAAAACAATAATGAGAAGAGTTTACTTCACGGATCTTTTTCTCTTCTTCTGTTGCATCTTTCTCTTCGATGATCTTAACTAATTTACCACTTTGGTCGCGGATTATTCTACCGTAGACAGGAATCTCATTTTCAAAAACAGCTGAGAACATTGTACAAGCATTATTATTCTTATTATGAGAGTCGATCAATTGATTTACCATTTCCTGAGTAATAAAAGGAGCATCACCTACGAAAATAATTACATTCCCTGAGAAATCTTTTAACCATTCTTCAGCACACATAACTGCATGACCAGTACCTTTTTGTTCATGCTGAGTAATATAATTGACTTTATCTCTGAGAACTTCCTTTATAGCATCCTGAGTAGTAGGATTAACAATAAGAGTTATCTCTTCAATTGCTGGAATTGATAAAGCAGAAACAACAGATCCTATCATAGTTTTATCTTTAATCTTGAGTAGTATCTTTGGTACAGATGACTTCATCCGGGTGCCTTTTCCGGCAGCCATTACAATTGCTTTAGTTTGGTTCAATATCTATACTCCCAATAAATTTCTTTTTATTAATTTCATAACCAAATAAACTTATTAATTAATAGAATAAGTTCTGTATCATCTCAAAAGATACTTATTTAATAGAAGAAAATCTATGGTATATACGGAAATGTTACATTGTAAAATTATCGAGAATACTTTTGAATTTATCCTTGTACTGATCACCGACCTTTATTGGTTTGTTGTTGTCCAGGAATATCCTACCACGCTCGATTCGTTGAATATGTTCCATATTGACAATAAAGGACCTATGTACTCTGATAAATTTATCCGGTAAAGTGATATCAAGCGATTTTAAGCTCATCAGTGACATAATATTGTCTTTTTTGTTCAGGTGGAAAACAACATATTCGCTCATACTTTCAATGTATAAAATATCTTTAAATATTATTTTAACTAGGTTCCCTTCAGATTTAACATAGATGTGGTCGTTCATATTGTTATCAGGACCTTTAGAATTTATTGAGATAACATCATTAGCCTTATTAGCGGACTTTAAAAAATCTTCATAGGAAATAGGTTTTAACAGGTAATCTATTGCATTGACCTTATAACTTTCTACAGCATACTCACTATAAGCAGTTGTGAAAACAATATTCTTAGTATCTGGAAGAGTTCTGGCAAGTTCCATACCGCTCATTTCAGGCATATTAATATCAATGAAGATCAAATCGATATGCTGCTTGGCAATTACATCCATTGCCTCAAAAGCATTTGAACACTCATTGACAAGTTCAAGGAACGGTGTTCTTTCGATATAAGAAGCTAATTGTTTTAAAGCTAAGGGTTCATCATCAACTGCTATACATTTGATCATACTTGTCCCGGTAATTTAATTTTAACTGTGAACGTATCAGGTTCTTCAACCACTTCAAGTACATTCTCATCCTTATACAACAGATCAAGTCTTTTTCGTGAATTTTCCAGTCCGATCCTACCAGTCGATTCAGTTTTACTTTTTTCTGTTCTGCTGTTTGATACTTCAAAATATACATGGTTGTCAGTTATCTTTATAGCAACATGAATAAAAGACTCACCTGTTGCTCTGATACCGTGCTTAAATGCATTCTCAATAAAACTAACGAACAACAGTGGTTTTAGTTTTACATAAGGAATAATATCAGGATATGAAAACTTTATATCTGTTTTCTCATTTAACCTGATACGCATCAACTCAATGTAATCATTTAGGAAATCGATCTCTTTTTGAAGTGTATAATCAGTTTTTTCTGCATCGTAGAGGAGCACACGCATCAGTTTTGCAAGTTTTTGAATAGATTCTTTTGCAGCCTCACTATCAAAATCGATAAGAGCATGGATATTATTCAATGTATTCATGAAAAAATGAGGATTTATCTGATGCTGAAGATAAGCTAGTTGAGTTTTCAGATTTTCTTTCTCAAGTTCTTCATAATCTTTGCTGGCTTTCATCCATGCGAAAGCCATCATTATTGAATTATTAATACCGATAACAAGTAATGAAAAAAGAATATTAAGTATGAAACCTATAAATGGCCTTGATACTAATGGATATCCTAAAGGTATAAAATCTGTTCCTGGAGGTCCAGGTCTACGGTCATCTTCAAATTGTTCTGGTGGAGGTCCAGGTCTATGGTCATCTTCAAATTGTTCTGGTGGAGTTTCGCTTACAACTTCTGTTACGCTGGAGGGAGGTCTTGGAATTTCAAAATAATCGAAAATTAAATTTCGATAAAATGACAGTACACTTATACCTATTATCAAAATCGAAGTTAAAATTATGTATTTGAGGTATTTCTTTTTATGTAATATCCTATAAAGAAATATATGATTTATCAGAAAAAGCAGAAAGAAAGGAAAGATACGAACCATTTCATGAAATAATCTGGTATGATTTGTCTCATCATCATTGAGGGAGAGCAGTATAGGAATAGTTAAAATAAACCCCCATATGATTATGAAGATTAAATTTTGAAACTTATTGTATTTTTCATTTTCTGACATAGTTCTTTATTATTTTAAATTTATAGAAATTTAATACAAGTTATCCATTAAGCCAAGTACTATCAATAAAACCTTTATTATTATCAGTATAATACTTATTCTACTCACCCCTAGATGAGAAAGAGTAATTATTTAATAAGGAGCATCTTTTTAGTTATTGTAGTATTTATTTTATAAGGAGCATCTTTTTAGTTAATGAAGTATTACCTGCTTCAAGTCTATAGTAGTAAATTCCACTGTTAACTCCTGAGGCATTGAATTTTACACTGTGATTTCCCTGTGAAAGGTTCGAATCAATAAGCTTTTCAACCATCTGACCACAGGAATTATATACAGAAAGGTTTACTTTATCAGCCTTTTGAATAGAAAACTTGATAGTAGTAACAGGATTAAATGGATTAGGGTAGTTCTGAGCAAGAGTGCAATTATCTATCAGGTTTTCAGTCTGATCATTGATAGAATTTACATATAAATTTTCAGCATTGAATGTAGGCTCCATAAGGATAAAATCACCTGTTCCGTTCGGGCCACGTCCTGTTGTATAATCTACTGTCTGAGCTCCAAAAAGAACTTCGTCAACCGTTTTCTGTTCACTATTCACAAGCAGAATGCTTTCTCCTGATGCTGAAAGCTTAAAGTTTGCATGAAGACCACCTTGAAGTTCATCTTCATCTGCCCAGATGATAAAATACCCACCTGCTGTAATAGTTGTATCAGGGAATGCCCATTTAGTTGGAAGATCACTGTTGTCGCTCAAGTAATATCCTGATAGGTTAATATCAGAAGCAGTGTTATTATATAGTTCAATCCAGTCATCGTATTCACCGTTCTGATCAAATACTGTTGTTTCATTTTTTGCCATGAATTCATTTATTACAAGATCGCCGGCAGATGTAAAAGTATGGAATTCGTACTCAGCTCGTTCAGGAGAAAGAGCTGCAGCATCACTGTTCAATGAATAAATATAATATTGCATTGATGTTGAGCTGAAAGGTATTGAGACACCGTAAACATTATCATCAGTTGCACCGTCATTGTGAACTCCGTCATCGTACATTGCTACTTTAGTGAAAACATCAACTTCAGAGCTTCTGTACCCTACATATACTTCGGTTTCATTCGTAACTAATGCAGTTATAGTAACAGAACCTCCGGATGATACGGCATCTACTTCTGTTATAACAGGAGCAGTGGTAATAAAATCAGGTAGCGAATTAATGTATGAAGCTCTAGAATCCATTAACTGAGTAATCCCTACAAGTTCCTGAGGTGGGAATCCACCTGCATTAACAGTACTCGTTACATTACTAACGAAATTTGCATATGTATAGAATTTATTCGGATCGTTATATACCTCAGTATCAATTATGGCCTGGATCTCATTAGCTCTGGTCTCGTAAGTTCCATCAATGAACCAATCGTCAATAATTGTTTTCATGTGAGCAATATATATTTTCTTGTACTCATCGTTAGATAGTATTTTGCTGATGATTGGGTAAGTAGAACTGCTTTCATTTAAGAAAGGATCGAGTTGTTGCAGATCTGTAGTAGTCATTGGCATTGGATCTATCAACAAACGGGAAAAAACACCAAAGCTTTCATTGAAGTCCCAGACAATTGGATTAAATCTATTATTATCATCCTGATAAAGATAGTAATTGTGCCCAAAATTTATTGGAGAATCCAGATTAACCAGAAGATTATCAAAAGCCAGCATCCAAATATGTCTGTCGACGTTCAGTACTTCTTCCACTTCACTGTTATAATTGTTCAATGTATCTAGAAAACCGATAAGCTCATACCATCCCTCATCAGATTCCAGTTCATAATAATCCATGTATGAAAGAGTATCCGTACCAAGATAATCCCATATGTCTACTACTTCCATTGCTGCAGTCCCGCCTGCAAGGTCACCTTTGAAAAAAGGATTATTCTTGCTATAGAAATGTGTCTTAGCAAAATATTTATCAACATCCTGCACGCTTGTATATAGTCCCATGTAAGTTCCATTGACAGATACTTTAATATAATTCGCCTTAGGTGCAGGCATGTATCTTCTGGCAATTTCATAACTGAGTGTTTCACGGACAAAGCTCGGATCGTTATAAACATTGGCTAATTTCATAGTACCATATTCACCATATTCCTGATTATCAATTATGTAATCAAGTTTTATATTGAATGGATTTTTTGTTCTAGTTGAGCTATAAGTACTATTTCCTTTATAACGCACTCCGACACTGTCAAAAGTAACTCCGTTTACAACAGCAGTTCCCATTAAACGGTTTTCAAGTCCTTCTGTCACAAGGTCATCAAGTAACTGATCCCAGTTGCTTGATGTAAAAGTGATATCTATTGTGTTAATTGTATTTATGTCGTAGAAATCCTGACTGAGTACAGGTATTGAACATAACAATAGTAGGATTTGCAATATTATTGTTGGTCTTCTCATTTTCATCCTCCCTTTATTTTATATTTTAATTTAATATAGTCTATAAAATATTACAAATTTATTCAATGAATGTATGGTTGTTTTCAGTAGAAAGACTTTTTTTCTCAGTAAAAATTTACAGAACATTAGCAATAATACAATAGAGTTTATAACCTAGCAAAATTCAGGTGTATCATATCGCTGATTTTCATCGAAGGAATCCCCCCGTATTTCTAAAAAAATAGCACTTCAGTCTAATCAAGTTGTATTGTGCTGCTCAGGTTTATTACATTTGAAACATGACAGAAAAAAAACGGAGTGAACGATCAATATGAAAAAACACATCTTAATAATCTTCTTAACACTTTACTCTCCTTTAATTCTATTTGCAGATCAGCAGATGTTTTCGTTGGAAGACTGTATAGATTATGCTTTAAAGAATAGTATCGACATTAATCGTTCAGACAACGATGTAAAGATACAAAATGCGAATTTGGGAAAGTCTAAAGCTGCACGGTTACCGAATTTACAGCTTGGGTTGAATCAACAACTCAGTTCTGTGAGTAATTATGATGCAATTAATAATGAATGGGATCGCAATAATAACACAACTCTGAATGCTTCTCTGAATTCACAAGTGACTTTGTATAATGGTTCAAAATTAATTAACAGCATCAGGCAAAGTAAGACTGATCTTGAAGCAGCAGAATTAACTGTACAAACATATAAGGAATCGATCAGCTTGAATATTTTATCATCATATGTTACAATTCTTTTAGCTAAGGACAATCTTGTTAACAGCAAACTCCAGCTGGAAGCGACACAAGAACAATTAGCATATTCTGAATCACGCAAAAAAATCGGTGTGATCTCGCTAGTAGAGCTGCTCAAAATAAAATCACAAGTTGCTACCGATAAAACAACACTTATTGAAGCTGAAAGTAATTTAAGAATCGCTTTAGTTTCTTTAATGCAGTTAATGAATATGCCTGTTAATGAAGAATTTGATATACATAAACCTGATATTGATAAGATCATTGAAGAAAAAACTGAAACTGATCCGGATAAAGTATATAAAATTGCTCTTGAACTTCAACCACAGATAAAAGAAGCTGCTCTTAATATAGAAAGTTTTATGACCGGAATTGATATCGCCAAAGCAGATGCTCTACCTGTTTTAGCATTGAATGGTGGAATAAATGCGGGATACAGTTCAAGCATGGATGATGTTGACTTTGGAGAACAATTTACAAACAGCATAGATCCATATGTTGGTTTAAGCCTTTCTATTCCAATCTATCAGAGAAATCAGGTAAAAACTCAGGTGGAAATAGCTAAAATACAGAAAAATAATTCTGAACTGGACTTATCCGGTATAAAAAACAGTCTGAGAAAAAATATCGAACTGGTTTGTACTGATGCTCAAACAGCATTAACCACATATAAGGCTATTCAGGAACAGCTTAACGCAGAAAAAGAATCATATAATGCAACAAATGAAATGTATATGAGAGGTATGTTAAATTCAGTCGATATACTTATTTCAAAAAATGATCTAATCATTGCAGAGAATAAGTTCACACAAGCAAAATACAATCTTATTCTGCAAAACAAGATTTTGGAATACTATCTTGGTAATTCAATAACATTATAATCGGAGAAATAAAATGAAATGGTTTAAAAGAAAATATCTGCTCGGTCTTATCATATTGCTTGTAGTTGTTGGTGTATCTTTATTGTACTCTAAAATGCAGACAGGTGAAAGTGATTTCATAGTTTCAACAGTGAAAGTGAGTAAAGGATCTATCAGCAATACAATTACTGCAACGGGAAGACTACAGGCAACAAATACAGTAATAGTAGGTACTCAGGTATCAGGAGTTATAGAAAAATTATATGCTGATTTTAATTCAGATGTAAAAAAAGGGCAGTTAATTGCAGAACTTGATAAATCAATTTTACAATCAAATCTGGAAAATATTGAAGCTGATATAGAAAAAACGAAAGCCAATTATGATTATCAAAAATCCCGCTATGAGCAAAATAAAGAATTGTTTGAACAAGGTTTTTTAGCTCAGAGTGATTACGATCTTGTAATATTTAATTATAAGACAAGCAAGGCTGATGTTAAATCAGCAAATGCAAACCTGACAAAAGCTCAAAAGAATTTAAATTATGCTTCCATATACTCACCTATTGACGGAGTCGTATTAAACCGAGCTGTGGAAGAGGGACAGACAGTTGCAGCAAGTATGAGCACACCTGAACTGTTCACTATTACAAATGATCTGTCAACAATGCAGGTTGAAGCAAGTATCGATGAGGCTGATATAGGATTGTTAATGTTGGATCAGAGGGTTGAATTTACCGTTGATGCTTTTCCTGATATGGAATTTGAAGGAAAAGTTTCAGAGATACGGTTACAACCGAATGAATCTTCAAATGTAATTACATATACGACAATTATTTCTGTAAATAATCCTGATTATAAATTAAAGCCTGGTATGACAGCTAGTATTACTATTTACATTGAGGAAGCAAATGATGTTTTACTGATCTCAGAAAAAGCTACCAGCTTTACTCCGGAAAGACATATTATGGATGCTTATATGAGCAGTCTGAATGAAAAATTCGAAAGATCAGAGAAAGATAATTCTGATGATACAAAACAAAGATCTGAAAGACCTTTAGAAAATATGCAGGAATTAGATGACTCACATAAAGTAGTATGGATAAAAGATGGAGATCAGATCAGACCTTCTGTAATTGAAACAGGAATTGGTGATGGAGCTAATATTGAAGTTGTCTCAGGACTGGAAGAAGGAAGTTTACTTATTACTTCAATGGAAAGTGGTTCTAATTCAGAAATAGCAGAAGGAAATTCCGGAGATGATGAACAGAAAAGTCCGTTCGTTCAGGAAGGACAAAGCCGTGGAGCTGGCAGAGGTCGCGGAGAAGGTGGACCACCAAGATAACAATTAATAATATAGCAGGAAAAATAAAATGAAGAAGATAATAACTGTAAGTTTAATGATTCTTGTATCAATAGGAATAGTGATGATATCAAAGCAGAAGAGTGGATTTACAATCAGTAGTTCAGGAGTGAAGTCAGATGGCTCATTATCTATTGAATATACGGGCGAAGGTAAAGGAGTTTCTATGCCTCTGGAATGGACTAACGTACCTGAAGGAACAAAGTGTTTTGCATTGAACCTGTGGCATTATCCGAAGCCGTCAGATCCATCTGAAGTGAAATCATACTGGGTTTTATACAATATTCCGCCTGATACAAAAAATTTACTTGAGAATGTTAGGTATGTAGGAACTTTGGGCTACAATGACAAGGACAAAGCATCATATGACCCAATGAAATCAAAAGGACCTGGTGTAAAGGAATATAATGTAACAATTTATGCACTTTCAGAGAAATTAATCTTCAGTAAAGAAAAGGTTTATCGAACTGATCTATTAAATGCTATAAAAGGGAAAGTGCTTGGAGAAAGCACTTTGAAATATACTTATGAGACTGGTAAAACAAAAATTAAAAGGAAATAACACTAGAATTAACTAAAAAAAGGAGAATCGAAATGAAGAAGATAATGACAGTACTAACACTAGTAGGTCTTATTGCCACGTTACAATTATTCGCTCAACCACAAGGCAGACCAGGTGGACCACCTCAGGATGGAGTTAAAAAGCAAACAAATACTGACGGACCATCTCAGGATAGAGATGAAAAGCTAACAGATACTCAGATAGAGCAGATCAAAACTATACTTGCTGATTATGATGCTGATTCTATTACAGCTGAAGATGCAATAGCGATTCATGAATCGTTCCAGAAAGAAGGTCTAAGAGGCGGTAAAGCTATAGATGAAGTTATCGAAGAAGCCGGTTTTGATGCTAAGAAACTTCGTGAACTTGCACCTCCACCAGAAAGAAAAGACAGACCCAATAATGCACCTAAAGAATAAACTCAGCTCTAAGCTAAATAAACTATTTCGGGTTATATAAAATGGAAAATAAAGAAATAATATCAATAAAAGAACTACACAAGCATTATAGGGTCGGAGATGAAACTATTAAAGCACTTAATGGGATTGATCTAACTGTAAATAAAGGAGAATTTCTAGCTATAATGGGTACAAGTGGATCTGGAAAATCAACTCTTCTAAACATTTTAGGATGCCTAGATCTGCCCACAAAAGGTGATTATTTACTGGATGGGATAAATGTAAAATCTCTGAATAGAAATCAGTTAGCTACTATCCGTAATAAAAAGCTCGGATTCGTTTTTCAATCATACAATCTTTTACCACGTACGACAGCAATTGAGAATGTTGAGCTACCACTGCTCTACAATCCTTCCGTAAGCAATGCTGTCAGAAAAGAAAAAGCAGAACAAGCTTTAATAGCAGTGGGATTAAAAGATCGTATGAAGCATTTATCTAATCAAATGTCAGGTGGTCAGCAGCAAAGGGTTGCTATCGCTAGGTCAATGGTAAATGATCCGGTAGTCATCTTTGCAGATGAAGCCACTGGAAACCTTGACACTCGCACTTCATTTGAAATTATGGCATTATTTCAGGAATTGAACGATAAAGGTATGACTATATGTTTTGTAACCCATGAATCCGACATTGCTGCATTTACTAAAAGAAATGTTGTTTTTAGAGACGGTAGGATCATAAAAGATACTCAAACAAAAAATATAGTTATAGCCCGAGAATCAATTCTGGGATTAAAAAACGAAGATTACATATTAAATTAAAAGGTTCTTATCATGAAATTCATAAATCTGCTGAAAATTTCTTTATCTGCAATAATACGAAATAAAATGCGTTCTTTTTTAACTATTCTTGGAATTGTAATTGGAGTAGCTGCTGTAATAGCCATGCTTGCCATTGGTAATGGTTCGAACAATAGTATTCGAGAAACAATATCTTCAATGGGTACAAATCTAATTAATATTAAACCGTCAAGACCAGTTTTTGGAGCTGTCCGACAAGCAAGTTCCTCATCCACAGTTCTCACAGTGGACGATGTTGTTTATTTACAAAATAATAGCAAATTGATAGATGCTGTTTCTCCGGAATTAGATGGTAGTGGACAAATTGTTTACGGCTCGAATAACTGGCCAACCCAATTTTATGCTGGAAATGAAGATTATCCCTATATAAAAAAGTATGAAGTAGCCTCAGGAAGAATGTACACAAGCAAAGAAATAAAGAAAGCTTCTAAAGTTTGTCTTATCGGGCAAACTATAGTTGAAAATGTTTTTGGCGACAAAGACCCTATTGGAGAAGTAATTAGATTTAAAAAAATCCCCTTTACAGTGATTGGAACTCTTTCAGAAAAAGGAGATAATACCTTTGGACAGGATCAAGATGATTTAATGCTTACACCATACACAACGATAATGATAAGAGTTCAAAGACAAACTCATTTGCGTGCTATAGTCCTATCAGCCAAATCTGAAGATTCTATCGAGGAAACAAGTGCTGAGGTAACCGAATTGCTGCGTTCATCGCATAAATTGGGTATTGACGAAGATGATGATTTTGAAATAAAAACCCAAGAAGAATTAATTAGTAGTTTTAGCTCTGTTTCTGAAATGATGCTTGTATTACTGGGATCAATAGCAGCTATATCTTTAGTAGTAGGAGGGATTGGTATTATGAATATTATGTATGTTTCTGTTACAGAAAGAACTCGCGAAATAGGATTAAGAATGGCTATAGGAGGAAAAGGGAAAGATATTCTCCGTCAGTTTTTATTTGAAGCAATGCTGTTGAGCGTTTTTGGTGGAATTATTGGAGTTATTATGGGCATTGCAGCTTCAAACATTGTGGGAAGTATACTTGGATGGCCTATACTGATTACAACAAGTTCGATTTTACTCTCATTTTTATTTTGTACATTCATAGGGGTCTTTTTTGGATGGTATCCGGCACGCAAAGCCTCTGCATTAAATCCAATTGAAGCACTAAGACACGAATAATAATAAAATTATAAGCGGAAATGAAAAATTTAATCATTGCACTAAATGAACATTAAGGTATAAATTATGAATATGAATAATTCAAAGAATAAAATTGAAAAATGGCTTCCCCATATCATTGGAATACTGCTTTTTTTGATTCTTCCAATCTTTGTCTTTGATAGTAATAATGAAAAATCTTTGTATTGGATGTACCGTTACTATTATCAACTGCTGCTCATGATCGTAGCTTTTTATATCAATTATCTTGTAATTGTTCCACGATACTTCTTCTTAAAGAACAGGATTCGTTTTTTTGTCATACTGTTTCTTTTTGCAATAGCTTTGCTGTTCGTTTCACAATATTTGTATAATATTCTTGAATTTGATACTATGAGACATTTAGGTGAAGAAGTTAGAGATTTAAGACCAAAAACAACATTTGGTATGCATCCTAAGATCATTGAAAATTTCTTTTTAATGCTCGTAGTACTTGGGTTTAGCAGTGGAATGGCAATAATTCAAAAACTAAAAAAGAATGAAGTTAAACAGAAGGAAATAGAAAAAGCCCGTGTTGATTCAGAACTGGCTTTCCTTAAAAATCAGATCAGTCCGCATTTCTTTTTCAACTCACTGAACAGTATTTACGCTCTGATAGCTATCGATAAGGATAAAGCTCAACAATCTGTGGAGAAACTTTCTGTTTTGATGCGATATCTTATCTATGATTCAAATATTGAAACAGTTGAGCTGAAGAAAGAATTTGATTTCACCTGGAAATATATTGAATTGATGCAACAGAGATTAAGTCCAAAGGTCAAACTTGAAGTAAATATTGATAAGACACCTCCCGATGTTAAAATAGCTCCTCTGCTTTTCATTCCGTTCGTTGAGAATGCTTTTAAACATGGTATCAGTTATAGACAAGATTCGTTTGTCTCTATTTCGTTAAGAACTGATGAAAACTATGTTATATTTGAATCTAAGAACAGTATCCCTGTAAAAAATGAGTCTAAAGAACAAAAGGGTGGTGTTGGCATAGAAAATATTAAAAAGCGTTTAGATCTTATTTATACTGATTTGTTTGAGTTGAAAATTAATAATACTGAGAAAGAATATTCTGTAATGTTGAAATTACCTCTGAATATGGAAAACTATGAATAAAATTACTTGCATAGCTGTAGATGATGAACCTTTAGCGCTGGGTTTAATCGTTTCTTATGTTAAAAAAACTCCGTTTCTTGAACTTGTTGCTGAATTCGACAATCCGATAGATGCTTCAGAATTTCTTCAAGATAATAGGGTAGAGCTTATATTTCTTGATATAAAGATGCCTGATCTAACCGGTGTTGAATTTGCAAGAACACTTAGTGATGATTGTAAAGTGATATTTACCACAGCTTATGATAAATATGCTGTAGAGGGCTTTCAACTTCATGCTCTTGATTATCTGTTGAAACCTATAAGTTATGAAGTTTTTCTTGATTCGGTTAAACATGCAAAACAGTATTTTGACCTATTAAAATCAGAGTCATCAGATAAATCTTTAAAAACGGATGAGAACTATCTTTTTATAAAGGCTGATTACCAGATTCACCGGATCGATTATTCTGAAATATTGTATTTTGAGGGATTGAAAGACTATATACAGCTCTATACTAAGAACTTAAGGGATCCAATTGTTTTTCATTCAACTATGAAATCTTTAATAGAGAAGCTTCCTTCAGATAAATTTATGCGTATACACCGATCTTTCATTGTTTCATTGAATAAGATCAAAACAGTAGAACGGGACCGTATAATATTTGGGAATAAAAGAATTCCGATCAGTAAGCAGTTTAAACCTGAGTTTGATGAATTTATTAAGAAGAAATTTTTATAGGTTTGTAATTACTAAAAAGAAAAAATGACCGGTATTTACCGGTCATTTTTTTTATTTTATAAGCAGATCTTATTTCTTAGAATTACTTGCGATTACGTAATAGAAAAATTTATCTCCCGTAGAGACACTTGTATCAACATAGTTGAGTACCGTGCTAGATCCAATTTGACTGAATGTTCCGTAAGGATCAGTTGATCTGTATATATAATAGCTCGTAGCTCCAGTAGCCTGATTCCATGCTATATTAGTTTCAGTGTCTGTCACAGATACAACAGTTACGTTCAATGGGGCACTGATAGAGCTACCGTCAATGTTTACAGCATTGAATGAAGGAGGCATTTCAATGAAACTTCCGATACCGTTTGCATAACGTCCTGTCGTATATCCTACAGTTTGTTCACCGAACAGGATCTCATCAATTGTTTTCTGCTCACTGTCAACCAGTAGGACACTTTCTCCTGATGCAGAAAGTTTGAAATTTGCGTGAAGACCGTTCTGCAGTTCATCTTCATCAGCCCAGATGATAAGGTAACCGTTTGCTGTAATAGTCGTGTCAGGAAATGCCCATTTAGTTGGAAGAGCACTGTTGTCGCTTAAGTAATATCCTAACAAACTGACATCAACTCCTGTGTTATTGTATAGTTCTATCCAATCCTCATATTCACCGTCCTGATCGGTTACTGTAACGTCATTTTTTGCCATAAATTCATTTATTACTATGTCACCTGATATTGTAACAGTGTAAAACTCATACTCCGCTCTTGGAGGTGATAAGGCAGCAGCATTATTGTTTTCAGCAAAAATATAATATTGCATTGAAGTTGAGCTGTACGGAATTGTTACTCCGTAAATATCATCACCAGCATTTCCATCACCATGAGAACCATCATCATACATCGTGATCTTTGTAAAAACATCATCTTCAGTGCTTCTATAGCCGACCATAACATCAGTTTCATCTGTAACAGTAGCTAATATCGGAACATCAACATATCCTTTACTTACACTCCCGCTTACATTTGTTATTGTAGGTTGAGTTGCAGTAAATTCAGACTGTGTATTAAGGTAACTTACTCTTGCATCCATTAACTGTGTAATTCCCACAATATCCTGAGGTGGAAATCCACCAGAACTGATCGAACTGGTAACATTGCTTAAGAAGTTCGAGTATGTGAAAAATTTATTCGGATCATTCTGCACTTCAGTATCAATAATAGCCTGAAGCTCATTTGCTCGTGTCTCATAAGTACCATCAGAGAACCAGTCATCAATAATAGTTTTCATGTGAGCAACGTATATCTTCTTATAAGTATCATTAGAAAGTATCTTGCTTATTATCGGATATGTAGAAGTGTTTTCATGTAAGAATGGATCCAATTGTTGTAAACCTGTTGTTGACATTGGGCCTGTTCCTCCTTCGAGTATCATAGTAAAAACACCAAAATTTTCATTAAAATCCCATACTATCGGATTGAATCTATTATTTTCATCCTGATAAAGATAATAATTGTGAGCATAATTTATCGGAGAGTCCAGATTTACAAGCAGATTATCATAGGCTAGCATCCAAAGATGGCGATCTACATTTAATACACTTTCAACTTCACTATTATAGTTGTTCAATGTATCAAGAAATCCGATTATATTTGGCCATCCTGTATCTGACTGTAGTTCGTAATATTCCGTATAAGAAGATGAATCTGTATCATAATAACACCAAGTGTCAGTACTCATGGTTTGCATATCTCCTTGCACATCACCCTTTATAAATGTGCCGTTCTTACTGTAAAAATGAGTTTGAGCAAAATATTTATCTACATCCTGAACACTTGTATATAGTCCTATATATGTGCCATTAACCGTCACTTTTATATAGTTTGCTTGTGAAGCAGGCATGTAAGTTCTAGCTATCTCATAACCAAGAGTTTCACGTACGAAACTTGGGTCGTTATAAACGTTAGCTAATTTTAAAGTTCCGTACTCGCCATATTCCTGACTTCCAATTGTGTAATCAAGTTTAATATTGAACGGATTTTTTGTTCTACTAGCACTATAAGTACTATTTCCTTTGTAACGAACCCCGACACTGTCAAAAATAATTCCGTTCACAACTGCAGTGCCCAGTAAACGGTTTTCCAAACCTTCTGTAACAAGATCATCTAAAAGCTGATCCCAATTACTTTCAGTGAAAGTAATCTCCACAGTACTAATTGTATTTATATCGTACAGGTCTTGACCAAATACAGGTAATGTCAAGGTTAACAGAATGATCTGAAACAAAACCATTGATTTCTTCATTTACTTCTCCTCATTTATATTATTCAGCATTTCTTACAAGACGAACATAATTATTTATCCTGATCACATCACCTTGAGGTCCGTTACCGTATGGGTAATCTGCAGCATCACCAACTTTCGGATCACTTCTCTGTGCACCTGCACCATGAACATCCATTAATATATAATTACCTGAAAACGGTGGTTCTTCCATCCATCCGAGTGCTTCACCGAAAGCTACATAAGCTGCTGCACTGCCGGGATCAGTAGTCCAGTTTGAATGAGTCGTACCACTCCAATAGAAAGGGTAGTTCGTATCACCGCCTTCATCAGTTATTTGAGTACAGTTGAATAATGGGTCAATAGCAGCAGAATTTGTTGTGGAAGGCGATCTTGTGTAATCAACAATGCTCTGAAGTTCTTTTACATTTGGTAATCTCCAGTCATTATATCCTTCATAACTACTATTTTCAGCATAAGTCAAAGCATCTACCCAGTTCATTCCTGTTTCAGAGTCATTTTTAGACCACATAAGACTTGACGCTTTGTCAGTGATCGTATTATCACCATTATCTACAAAATCATTTACACCGTAGTTATTACCTCTTACAAAATAAACATAGAACTGCTTATCAACAGATTGACCGGGCATAGCACCTGTTCCGTATCCTTTAATTCTACCATCGGCAAAATTAACACCGAACATAGTTTCATCGCCTTCCATGGTCAAACCAACATAAAGTGTAGTGGTTATCATTTGAGCATCAATGATACGTTCACCCGCACTTTCATCTCCATATCCGAAATCAAAATAATTCGTGTTAATAAAAGGTATCAATCCGTCAGTACTTCCCACATAACCGCTCGGGTCAACTCCGCTGAAATCTATTAATGAATATTGTTCTTTAATAGATGGCAGTCTCCAGTCATCATAACCTGCATAGCTGAATGTTTCTACATACTCTACTGCTTCGTCGTAAGACATTTTATCATCTACATCGATCGTACCGTCTCCATTAAGATCAGGAGATTTTGTCCACATAAGACCTGTGACATTGTCTGATACTGTACCATCACCGTTATCAGTATAGGACTGAACATTAGAAGCATAGTTAGCATCCTGCCCGAAAAAAGTATCTGAAGAATCAGGAGTCACAATTGTTGTTAAAGTATCGTAGGCCTGAGTTTGTCCGGTATTAACAACTGTAAAATCACTGCTGTTAACAACTGGTTCATCTGAGCTGGTGCTAGTATTATTACATGATAACAACAAAACAAGCATTAGTATCATCAATATTATTTTTTTCATAATTCAACTCCTGTTTTTTTATTAAGTTAAAGTATATTCACTATATGTTTCAATTTTTTTCAATGAAACGGATGTTATTTTCAGTAAAAATGGTGTTTGAGCCAATAGAACAGCGCGAAAAATAATATAAGATTGAATTTATTATAAAACATATCAGTTTCATGACGTGGATGTGTCAGTTTCTAAACTTTACTGAAAAAAATATACTTTCTGCTGAAGATATGTCCAATCCTATTGAAAAAAATTGGAATGTACATTTGAAATAGATTAGATTTTGATTAGAAAGTTAACAGTCCGAAAGTGAAAACTTAACAAAGGGGTGTCAAAATGCAAACTATACCTGATCTAAGTAATTTTAATCCAATATCTCTTAAAGGTATAAATAGTATTAGTCTGATGAAAAGATTTGATACAAAATATGTTTTCCATAAGAACAAGCTACCAGACGTTCTTGATTTTCTTAAAAAGCATTACAGTATTCTGGAAATGGGGAATAAAAGATTTTTTAGATATGAGAATATTTACCTTGATACTGATGAGCATCAATTCTATATCTCACATCATAATAAAAAGAAAAATAGACATAAAGTAAGGGTTCGAAAATATTTAGAATCACAAGATTGTTTCCTTGAAGTTAAATTTAAGAACAACAAGGATAGAACCATAAAGAAACGTATACAAATTGAAGAAAGTAAAATGACAGGAGATTTTATATTAGGTAATAAGGATTTTGTGGAAAATCACCTTCCCAGAGAAGTATGTCCAATTGAAAAATTATATCCAAGCATACATATTAACTTTAACCGGTTTACCCTTGCAAACGTCTCAAATAAAGAACGATTGACATTTGATGTTGGTCTTGAATATTACGACAGCAACTCTGATATAAAGGTTATTGACGATCTTGTTATAGCTGAATTGAAACAGGAAATGGTTTCAAGAAATTCTCCAGTTGTAGAATTTTTTAAAAATCAAAATATCAGACCTGCCAAATTTAGTAAATACTGTACAGGAATGCTATTAATCAAAGATGATATAAAATACAACCGTTTTAAAACACGTTTAAATGAGCTAGAAAAATATATCGCATAATTTCTAAAACAAATGGAGTGACCTATGTTTGAACAAATAGAACAATTTTCATTATACGGCATCCAACTGATCAATTTTGAATCTTTGGGCTCTCTAGTGCTAAGGTTTTCGATCGATCTAATCTTCGCTTTCATAGTAATAAGAATGATTTTTTACAAGATATACAAAGAAACTGATTATGTATTTACCATGTTCATGATAAACATCTGTATATTTTTAATAGTCTTTTTATTAGGGAGTATTAAGCTGAAGATCGGTTTTGCTTTCGGACTATTCGCAGTGTTTTCAATAATCAGGTACAGAACTGAACAGATCCCGATAAAGCAGATGACTTACTTGTTCGTAGCTATTATCATCGCGGTCATAAATGCTTTAACACATAAAAAAGTAAGTTATGTTGAGCTGTTGCTTGCAAATTCCATCATCGTTTTAATTATCTATGTAATTGAAAATAATTTTCTTCATAAAAAAAATGAGTTTGTAAAGCTGATAAAATATGAAAAAATTGAGCTGATCAGACCGGAAAATTATGATAAACTCCTAGCGGACCTTAAAATGCGTACGGGATTCAACATAAATAGAGTGGAAGTAGACAGTATTAATTTTCTTAATGATACTGCGAAGCTGAAGATCGTGTACGAATATCCGGATAATACAAAAAATAAAGCATAAATTTGTGGACCTATTATGAAAAATATTAAAACTTTATTAATATCTATTCTTATCTTAGTGGTCTTAGAAATACCTTTATATTCAAAAGACAATAAAGGTTTTGATTTGCATTTTAGAACAAACTACGAGTATAATGATAATATCTATTCTTTGTCAGCTTCTCAGAAATTAACTTATAACGAAAATAATTCTGAAGATGATATCAGTGGTAGATACGAAGATATGAATTCTTTGTCTGACAATATCATTACACCTGAAATCGGTCTGGGATATATTTTCAAGAATCCACTTGGGGGTAAATTTAAACTTTCTTCAGTGATAAATTATAACTATTTCATTGAAAACGAAAAAAAGTCACATCCCGAATTTAGTATAAAAATGGAGCAGACAGTAAGTAAACACTCAGAGATTAATCTTGAAATCGATTATATCTACGGGTTTTTCAACAAGAATTATCTATGTGATATAACTGATCTTGCAGGACCTAATATCGGTAAAGATGAAAGAATTTATTCAGCAGGTATATATGATGAATTTGAAGGAACCCTAGATTCCAAATATAGCTTTGATATGAAAAACAAAGAGCTTTTCATCTCCGGAATTAATCTAAAACCTTACTTTGGTGGTAGTTCGAGGAAATATAATTCAGAATTCAGTAATCGTGATAAAGATATATTATTTGCTGGTCTTTCATTTGATATTGATGTGTTGAGTTATATTGAATTCTCTGCAGGATATGAATATGATTTAATATCTTCACCCGGAGAAGAAGAACTGATTCTGTTCGATGAAATCGAATATGGAACAGATGTTAATGGTGATTTTACTTTACGTGCAAACGCCCCTTTTTTTACAGAAATTGATAGGTCGGCGGATAAACATAATATTGAGATTGGAACCAAGTTTGAGATATTAAAATCTCTCAAACTTGATCTGGGTTATGAATATGCTAGAACAGTATATTCTTCTGATAATAAACTTGATCTGAATCATTATGATCAGACTGAAAATTCATGGCAGGCAGAAGTATCAATGCAGTATAAATTCAGTAAAAATCTGACCAGTGAGATTGAATATAAATATGAAAATGAAATTGATGCTGATGACGGCAGAATTATAACCAGAAGTATTTCAGGTAAACTTAAGTATAATTTATAAATAACTCGTTTTCAAACTGAAGGAATTACTATAATTTGGTGTCTTATTTATTTATTTGTATATTTTGTAATATTGATCACAAAGTAGTAAATTCAGATGAAATTTTAAATA
>JAQIDB010000083.1 GCA_027858225.1 Candidatus Delongbacteria bacterium | reverse complement strand
GCATCAAGTGTTGCCATTGCGTCAACAGAATATTTTCCAGTTTCCATTACTAGAGCTACAAGCTCATCCGCAGTCAAAGAATCATTAAGTGTAGCAAGAAGTGCTCTTTCCATGAACATTACAATTTCTTTAACTTCTTTTCCAAGTCTTAAAGCATGATCTGAATATGCTGCCATACCTTTGATCCCGATAGTAATAAGTTCTCTAAGCGAACGAATATCTTCATTTTCTGTTCTAAGAACTCCTACTTGAGAAGCTTTCTCATCAATATTTTCGTCAGTAATTGTAAAATTAGCTGCGTCATGATCTGCAAATTTAATATTCTCAATACCCATATCAGCAGCTTTCTTTTTCCCTTGATCTCTGAATTCAATTGTTTCTTTGATAGCTTTAATGAAATAATTTCTATCAAAGTTTGCATTAGTAATTGTAGAGAAAAGTTTGTCAAGAATGAATTTATCCATCTCATTACAACTCTCAGCATGCTCCTTTCTAATTTCCATTGATGCACTTGCACGAAAAATAACCATCCCTTTTAATGCATGGATAAGCAAATCTTGTAAATTTGCAACATCCGATGTTTTACCACAGAATCCTTTTGCATAACTGCAACCTTTGTTGCCTATGGTTTCCTGACATTGAAAACAATACATGCTCATTTTGTACTCCTTTTTTTGTGCTATGGCAAGGGACTGAAGTCACCTTGTTCCAAGCTCTGTTTTTATTAGTTTATAATAATTTAGTTTTGTTAGTAGGTCTAGGTACTTTGTTGACAAGTACTCTCAAAATACTATCACTTTCATTGTACCAGCAGTGAGGGATGTCTTTAGGACTGTCGATCAATGTATCTTTTGTTACAGTTTTCTTTTCATCTCCAATCTCTACAACACCTTCTCCTTCAAGAACATAGAAGTAAACATCTACAGGTGTAATATGCTTTATTAGTTTTTCTCCAGGATCGAGTTGAATGTGAACTACTAACGCATTATCAGTTGAGTATAGATCCCTTGCATCGATACCATGAGGTGTGTTTTTCGTTTCTATGTCTGATACTTTTACAGTGTTCATTTTATATCTCCTTGTATGTGGGTTCAAGATGTTGAACCCTTACGATTGCCTCTGATGAGACGTTGCAGTGCAACGTCTTTATAGTTGTCATACTCGGGCTTGACCCGGGTATCCAGGTTTTATCTCTCAGGTTGAAACCTGAGGTTATAAGAGTTATATCCCGTTGGGATAATTGTTATTTACAGTATACTCCCACTTATGGATATGACATCAAGTTTTACCATCTTGCTTACACCTGCGATTTCAAGTGCTTTTTGAACGATCACTTCCATCCCACCACAGCAAGGCACTTCCATTCTCACAACATGGATAGATTTAATATTCTTATTTTTGAATATATAAGCCAGTTTTGAAATATATCTTTCAACTCCTTGATCAAGCTTAGGACAGAATATAATCAGTCTTTTATTTTTTAGAAATTTTTCATGAAAATTCGGATATGATGCCATAACTCCATCAGCAGCAATTAAAATATCTGCATTGTCAAAGCTCGGATCATTTTGATTTATTAGATGTAACTGAACCGGCCAATGCTTTAATTGTGATTTACCACTGGAAAGAATAGGTTCAATATTGTGGTTATCTGGAATTGTTTGAGGAGCACTTCCAGGGCATCCACCAGTTGCACATGAGCTAGGCTCATCTCGGAACTGAGGAATCTCAATTCCTTTCTTAGTTAATATTTGAATAGCCTGATTTACATATTTATCAAGTCCGTGATCATTCAGATGCTTCAAGTGAGCTTTAATAGTATTAGTACCAGCTTTAATAACATTTTCAATTACTAATGCTTCATCATATTCACCAGCTTCTCTTTCCTCAGTTGAAATAGCTCCTACTGGGCAAGTACCCATGCACGCTCCGAGTCCATCACAGAATAGGTCACTGATCAATCTTGCTTTCCCATCGATCATTTGTAATGCTCCTTCGGGACAATCAGGAATACAATTTCCACAACCGTTACACAGGTCTGCATCTATTTTGATTATTTGTCTTTTAGCCATTTTATATCTCCAGTTATGAGACGTCCATGTAGGTCGTCTTTACGGGTTTATCATTATTTTTATATTGTTCCACAGATTCATTCCTTCTTTTTTTAGATCGAAAGCATTTCCATTATAACACCATTGAGTTACAAGTAATCTCATAGATCCGATCACTGTTCGGAAGGTAGAAATAGGGTCAAGATCTTTATTTATCAATTTCTCTTTCATACCATCTTTAATGAATTTTACAATAATCTCTTTATGATTATGCATAATAGATCTAGCTTTATCAGCAAGTTCTTTATCATTAACAAAAATTGCTTCAGAGAACATTACTTTTGCAAGATCAGGATTTGTTGAAAATTTTGTATATCTATCCATAAGGAACAGTTCGATCTTTTCAACAGGGGAGAGTTCTTTCCCTTCAGGTATCTCAGGCATTTTAGAAAGTTCTTTGAACATATCAAGAATTCCCTTTAGAATAGCATGCTTGTTTTCATAATGTCTGTATAGTGCTGCTTCAGAAACACCTATCTGAGATGCGATATTCTTAGTTGTCAGGTTTTGAATTCCTTCTTGTGCAATGATTGAGATCGAAGTATTTAAAATTTGCTGTTGTCTTTCTGATAATTCTTTCATGATTTTTCCTTGTTGGTAGGTGTTCACTAACAAAGGTAATGAATGAGTTCAATGGAATTGATGATTAATATCAGTTGTGAAAATAAAAGTTACAAATATTTGTATAGAATTAAAAGCGAAAAGAAAAGGAAAAGTTTATCTACCGTACTTATATAATAATTTATTCACCCAGACAGGCATAAATCGGAGAAAAGTTTTTGCTAATATCTTTGGAATCTGGAAATATCCATGAAGGTTTTTCACCAGATAAAATGATACACGTAACTCATTTTTAACATTGCTGAATAAAGTTCTATTTTTCCAGAATTTATTTGTTACTCTAAAGTATATTAAAGGTTCATGAATGTTATTCATTTTAACATTTTTTACTACTGCCCTGGACCATAGCTCATAATCCTGACTTTTTTTATATTTTTCATTATAATAACCTACAATGTTGAAGAATTCGCTTCTGAAAGCAACCGAAGGATGAATGAAAGGGTTTCGAGTAAATGCCCACTTCTTTATATCTACCTGATAAGGCATATTTTTATAGAAAATTTCAGTTCCATCTTTATCGATCTCAATACACTCAGTTCCAACGATCATAAGATCTTCATCGACCTTGAATTCTTCCAAAGTTCTTTCGAATCTTTTTCTATGTGAAATGTCATCTGCATCCATTCTAAAATATATATCGGCAGGATGTTTTTTAAGAGCTTTATTTAAAGTGGCAGCTAATCCGGTATTTTCTTCATTTCTCATTATCGTAATTCTTCTGTCTATGAGAGAATTGATATATAGCTCAACATCTTCACCTGTTTTTCCATCTATGCAAAGAATAAGATCGAAGTCTGAGTATGATTGTGATAAAATACTATTCAAAGCAAGTTTGAAATATTTAAGTTCATCTCCGAACGAAACCGGAAGTAATACTTTGATGTTCATTAGTTAGTCTTTATTAAATTATTAGCTACTCATTGAAAAATAAAGTAATTTGGTGAAATAGTAAAGAGAATTATAGAATTTTAGGTTTAGTTATTATTCATGAACAGTTTTCATAGATACTATCATTGCCCCTCTAACAGAAAGAGTTTCCAAGGATTTTTCTTTAAATTGTTCATTCAGTTTTAAACTTCCTAATTTTAGAATTTCTTGCGATTGTTTATCTATTTCTGTATTTTCAGCCAATATGCAGTGACCTTGTGATTTAAATAAGTTTATATAGTCGTCATGCCTGAGGCGATTCATGTACATATATCTGTTGTCTGCATATTTTTTCCATTGATTTTCAGAATATTGTAAAAAATTTATTGCAGAAATTGTTTTATCAGAGCCGGAAAAATGATCGCTGTAATCTATATAATTTATAAATATACCGTTATTTTTGATGATCCTATTTCCTTCGAGAACAATTTTTTCTAAAATATCAGGTTCAATATGCTCAAATACTGCGCATGTTGTAAAATAATCGATCGAATTATTTGCCAAATTTGTATTACAAGCATCACCTGGGGCAATATATTCTATTGAGCAAAGATCCAGAAATTGTTCTAACGTAAAATCCATATTTTTCGTAAAATCAATAATTCTATTTAACCTTTCTTGCACCAATAGAGGTCCAAAAAGTTCTATCACTTCTTCTTTATTATTTTTTATATACTCCAAGCTGTCATAGATCAATTCAGTTTTTACGTAAGGATTTAAATCAATTGTAATTGTATTTTTTGCTCCCATTAACCAATATGCTAAAGGTGCGATAGGTGCACGTCCGGTACCAACTTCATAAAACGTTTTGTTTTCTCCTGATTGACCTGAATTGAGTATTTGTTTGTAGATGTTTATACCAGCATAAAGTCTGCCTATTGGACTGAAATTCTGAAGAGCACCTAAATGTCGCTGAAGCCAATAATAAGTAGAATATGATGTTTCGTGTGGGAGAAGAGATACAAAATTTTGAATTGCTGCTTTAAGTTTCCAATTCATTTAATCACCATTATTTATTAAAGTTAGTTGAATATAAATTTCTTTTTCCTTCGTGAGTTGAATCAATAAAAATTTGTTTCCCATCATTTGACCATCGTGGATGTAGATCACACCTTGTTTCTCCATAATATTTTAAAGATTCATGAAATTCACCAATTTCTTCGATAGAATCATTGTCCATATTATAGATATATAGATGTTGCATTCTTGATCTGTCAGGATAAGAGTCAAAAAGCATTTTGTTTTTATGGAAAGATGGATGTCCATCTCCAAAATTCTTTAGTTTTTTAGAGAGTAATTCTTTAGTGCTTGCAATTATGTCTATTTTATAGAAATTGTCTCCAAATTTACCATCTCTTAAATATCCAACGATTGTTGTATTATTATACCAACAGCAATGACTGACCATATCATTGTCAGCTAAAACTGTTATTTTTGTGCCCTCTATATTACTTGAAATCAAAGAATCATACCTAACACCAGATTGATACCATCGATGTATGAAAATAAAATTTTGACCATCAGGACTTAACATAATATGGTTAAATGTATGTTTCGCTCCGATCATATTTTCTTTATTGTGTAAATCTATGATTTTTTCGATCGAGATCAATAGTTCTACTTTATTTGTTCTTAGATCAACATAGAATATTCCATCATCTTTGATATTTTCTAGATCAGGTTCGGTTAGACTATTTCTATAACCATAGTCAGTATTCAGAGTATTTAATCTATTAAAATCCAAGCTTAATGCAAATTCTTCTTTGTAACAATCATAGATTGGAAAATTTATTGTCACAAATGCCTTATTCTCGATATTGTAAATCTTTGATATGTATTTTTCGTTTTCAAGGTCATTGTAGATGAATTTATTATCAGTTAACCACTGTAATTTAGTTCCTTGTTGCCAATTATAAGACGGTGAAGATGAAATAACCTCATAGGTATTATCCTTAATATTGTGAAGAACAATATTAACAGGCTTATGAGGGTTAGGTAGTTTTGATGTGGAATGGTTGTCAGCTTCATGGAAGACAATATATGTGTTTGAGTTATTAACTGGAGATTTGTCGTAATACCCAAAGAATGATTCATTCTTGTCTTTTACAACTAGATTTATTAAATATTGTGAATCAAAAACATATTTTTTCTTATACAATAAATAATTTAGAAATTGATATAATTTCTTGATATTTTGTTTTACTCTAGGGAATTTAGAAAGGAATTTAGCAATATGTGTTTCAACAGGATTAAAATTTGTCATTTACGGAATAGCCCTTTTTTAATTTTAAACCATATATCTTTTTTAATTGAATATAAGCTCTGAAACCCATCAAATACACAATAAACAGTATGAGCTTATTTAATTTAAGATCAGCAAATATAGATTTGGTAATATACTTTAGAGCTTTTAAATTATTTCGGTTATTTATTGCAATAGTTGAATACTGAAATAAATTATCCGCACGAAGTTGAGAAATTTTCTTTGAAGAGAATTGCTTGTAATCTGCAGAGTATTTTTGCTGGATAAGTTTATTTGCTTTAATAAACTTATTTATATTTGCAGAGATCTGTTTTTGATCTTCATGAATATAATAATCAAGTAGGGGTTTATTTACAGAAACCAATTTTCCGATCTTACTGAGTCTTATCCATAGTTCATATTCTTCTCTGGCAGGCAAACTGATGTCAAAAGGTCCAACTTCATCTATGGCAGCCTTTTTTACTAAAGCTGTAGATGTGATCCCAACTCTGTTATTAAAAAGCATACTATTAAAATCAACGTCTTTCAATTTAGGGAAGTTAAAGTATTTAAGTTTACTTTTTGAATAGAGAACTCTGAGTCCGCAAGTGCATAGAACAGCTTCTTCACTTTCTCTGATCTTCTTAATTTGTAATTCCAGCTTATTGTTGTACCAAATATCATCATCATCCAAAAAGGCTATAAATTCTCCGGATGAATGTTTGATGCCAACATTTCTTGTACCTGCTCCACCCAAAGAGGATTCGTTCTTAAGGTATTTGATTCTCATATTTTTAAAGCTGTCTACTATTTCTTTTGTATTATCAGTAGACCCATCGTCAATAACAATTATTTCATGCTTGGAATAAGTCTGATTTAACGCACTTTCAATAGCTCTTTTTAACAACTCAGCTCTATTATGAGTAGGTATTATTATACTTACAAGATTGTTTGTCGTCATGGTTTGTTATCCTTTGTATATCTCTTCAAATAGTTTTTCCCATTGTGGAATAATATTATCTGATGAAAAATCTTTTGTTCTTAATTCCGACTGTGCTATGTATTTATTTTTCAATTCTTTATTTTTTAGCACTAAGATAATTTCATCTGCTAAAATATTTTCTTCTTCAGTAAGCGGTTTACTGTATTTATACTCTTTTCCATCAGGTGTTGGAATCAGAATTCCGTATTTTTCTTTCACAGCATCAGCTATCGTCCTGTCAGAATAGATATCTGCAATTATCTCCTCAGGGCCAGATCTGCAATTAGTTGAAATAACCGGCAAACCACATGCCATAGCCTCTATTAAGACCAACCCAAATCCTTCGTAAATAGAAGATAAAACAAAAAGATCAGAGTGTTTCATATAATTAAATGGATTCTTTTGATATCCGAGTAAAAAAACGCTGTTTTTTAGGTTTAGTTTCGTAATTAATTCGTTCAAGTACGAGCTATAGTCACCATCACCAATGATCAATAACTTAGAATTAGAAATTTGTTCTAAGACCTTAGAAAAAGCCCTTATTAAATGCCATTGGCCTTTAGCTCTCGATAATCGACCTACATTTATAATTGTTTTATCCTGATCGAAAAGGTGATCATATTTTTCTTCGATCGGTTCTAAGTTCATCTGTTGGATATATTTAGTATCAATGAAGTTATAAATTACTTGAATATTTTTTTTATCGATGTGATAATTATCCACAAGATCAGTTTTTATACCTTCAGAAACAACAACGATCTTATCCGATTTTTTGAAAAAGAGATTAATCAAAATCTTGTAAATTTTTCCATGAAGTTTTGAATAATCTTTAGATGGATTAGTATGAACAGTAATAATAACTTTATCATTTTTACGGGTAAAGATATTTGTCAAATTAGTATTATCTTTGAAACTTATTGAAATATCAATTTTATTATCTATCTTAGCTTTTTTCAATCTGAAATATCTTTTGAATTGAATTGATATTTTCTTGAAAAATGATCTTTCGGTTGGTGTTCTTAAGTCTATGATTTTAGTATTGATCTCATAATCATTTATGCTTCCATCATAGAGTATAAAGAATTTATTAAATTTCGAATCATCTAGATTTTTCATTAGATTAATTGCAACAGCAGAAACACCACCTATATCGAAAGTTGGTATAATAATGGCAATATTTTTCTTTGAAGTTGTCATTTAGATAATATTTCCTTAAATAAATTATCATAGTTCTGTATTGTTTTATCTATTCCAAAATCTAAAGCTCTTTGCAAGCCTTTTCTTGAATAAGAATTTCGCATTTCTTTATCAGAACATAATTTTATCATTGCTTCTGCTAGTAATTTTTCTTTTGATGTGATTGGAACTGTAGCATCTAACATCTCTTCATTACTTGCAGGTGTAAGAATTCCATATTCAGCATATTCAATTGTATCTGTTGCTTTCTTGTAATCGGTGGAAGGAGCAAGAATTTCTCTTGGTCCAGATTTGCAATCAGTAGAAATAACAGGAATAGAGCATGCTAAAGCTTCTACAATTGAGATTCCAAACCCTTCATAAATAGATGAAAATGTAAAAATATCAGCTAGTTTTAAAAATTTATATGGATTTTTCTGATAGCCAAGCAAATTAACACTATCATCTAAATTAAGATCGGAAATTAGTTTTTTTATAAAAAATCCCATTTCAAGATCAGAATCACCAATAATAATTAAACTTGCATTTGGAATTTGTTTTTTTACTAAGCTAAAAGATCTAATCAAGTTCCAATGACCTTTGGCAACGTTTATATTTCCAATATTGAGAATTGTAAAATTGTCTTTAAATAATAAATTTACTTCAGTAGCAATCACTTCTTTTGATAAGTTAATTATTCTATCAATGTTGTGTGGATTGTATAATACCTCGATAATATTTTCATTTATATTAAATTGGCTAACGAGGTCATGTTTAACTCCATTAGATACAGTTACAACACGATCAGCCTTATTGAAATATTTTTTGATCATAAACCTATAAAAGAAAGTATAGAATTTACTTTTCATACCATCAATAATATTTCTTGAAGTGAAACTGTGTACAGATATTATCGTTTTGTCATCACACTTTGTAATAACATTATGTATATTAGGATTTTCGCTAAAAGTAAGAGTAATGTCAATATCATTGTCATATTTATATTTTTTCAATAATTTTTTGCGTAAATAATTTTTATACATTCTATTAAAGAAGTTTCTTTTCTCAGGATCAAAAATATTAAAGAAGTGAATAGTTCCACCTAGTTCAAATGAAAGTTCAAAGTCTTTAGGTTGAGAATCGGACACAAGTATATGTATTGAATATTGGTCTTGAAGTGATAAAGATAATGTGGAAATTATTTTTAAAACTCCACTACTTTTAAGATTAAGTGTATAGAATGCGATATTTATTTTTTTTTGATTTTTTTTTGATTTCATATATCTATTTGTTTCGTTTTGTTTGAAATTACGTTAATCTTCAATAATTTTTGTATATTCTTTTATTATCATACTACTATCAAAATCCTTTGATCTTTCAATTCCTTTTCTTGAATATTTATTTGATAATTTACGATCACTTAATAACAGTAAAATTGCATTTAATGTTATTTTTTCATTTTTCGTTAAAGGAACTTTATAATTCATATAAATACCTTCACAAGGAGGAACTAAAATCCCATATTCTGCTAATTCAATTTCAGATGTAGTAAAGTCAATATCTGTATCAGGGGCTAATATTTCTCGTGGTCCTGCTTTACAATCACTATGAATGACTGGTAATCCACAAGCCATTGATTCAATTATTACATTACCAAATCCTTCCAGAATAGATGTTGATACATATAAATCAGAATTTTTTAGGTATTGAAAAGGATTGTTTTGAAAATCAATAATTTTAACATAATCTTCAATATTATAGCCTACAATCAATTTGGTAAGTTCACTTTTATAGTCTATTCCACTAGTTCCACCTAAAATTACTAATCTCATTTTATTATCGTATTTTAAGATTTCGTTAAAAACTCTAATAATATGCCAAATTGCTTTTGTTGGACAAATACGACTGACAGTAATTATTACCCTCGTATTGGGTTGATGAAAAAAACTATCATTTAGAGATTCCTTAGATTGTTTCAAAATATCTTTTATATCAAATGAGTTGTATATAGGTTTTATGATTTTGGGGTCAATTTTAAATTCTCTTTTTAGATCAAGGCCTACAGATTTAGAAACGGTAATAATTTTTCCTGATCTATTATATAAAAATCTTATGAGTAAAGGATAAAGATGTTTTCTCCAATCTTCTCTTGTTTTTTCTTCAACTGATTTAAAGCTGTGAATTGTGATAATTGATTTTTTCTTTTTATTGGCCAAGATGTTTATTGTATTTGGG
>JAQIDB010000073.1 GCA_027858225.1 Candidatus Delongbacteria bacterium | reverse complement strand
TTTATCTTACCAGCTAGCTTTTCTTACACCAGTTATTTCACCGTAACTTGCCAGCTCTCTAAAACAAATTCTACAAACACCAAACTCACGCATATACCCTCTAGGTCTTCCGCATCTCTGACACCTATTGTATTGGCGAACTTTGAATTTTTGTTTTTTATTAGCTTTTGCAATCATTGATTTCTTAGCCATTACTCTTCCTCAATTTTTGTTTTCTTGAATGGGAAACCCATAACTTTTAATAGCTCAAAAGCTTCTTCATCTGTTTTTGCTGTAGTTACAATAGTAATGTTAAGTCCATTTACTCTGATAACATTGTCAAACTTAATTTCTGGGAAAACAGTTTGTTCCTTCACACCAAAATTATAGTTACCTCTTCCATCAAATGATTCTCTAGGGAATCCTTGAAAATCTCTTACACGAGGAATAGAAACTGTAATTAATCTATCTAAGAATTCATACATTATCTTACTTCTTAGAGTTGTGTGAGTACCAATATTCATCCCTTTTCTAAGCTTGAAATTAGAAACAGATTTTTTAGCTTTACTAATAGTCGGTTTTTGACCTGATATTAAAGTAAGTTCTTGCACTGCAGCATCTAAAAGTTTACTATCTTTTATCGATTCTCCCATACCCATGTTCAATTTCACTTTGGATATTTTAGGAAGCTGCATTACACTCTTATACTTAAACTTATCCATTAAATATGGACACGCTGTTTCTTTATATGTTGTTTTTAGTCTAGGTTGATTATTCATTATTTCCTCTACATTAAACAGTTTTGTTACAAATTGTACATACTCTTGTAACAGTTCCGTCTTCGTTTCTGTTTGATGAACTTCTTACGGCCTTTCCACAATTTTCACAAACTAACATAACATTTGAAGCATTTATTGACGCTTCCATTTCTATTATACCACCCTGCTGGTTCGCTTGATTTGGCTTCTGGTGTTTTTTTACAAGATTAACACCTTCAACAATCACTCGATTTTTAGAAAGAAGTACTTTTAATACTTTTCCTTCCTTCCCTTTATGGTTACCGGCTATTATTTTTACTTTGTCGTCTCTTTTAATCTTCATTTAATTATAACCTTTTTGTTACAATACTTCCGGAGCTAGTGAAATAATTTTCATGTAGCCTCTTTCTCTTAATTCTCTAGCTACAGGGCCAAATATTCTCGTTCCTCTCGGCTCATTTTTTTCATCTAATAAAACAGCAGAATTCTCATCGAATCTTATGTATGAACCGTCAGCTCTTTTTATTTCTTTTTTTGTTCTAACTATAACAGCACGAACAACTTCTCCTTTTTTCACAGTACCACCCGGCATCGCGCTCTTGATTGATGCTACGATAACATCTCCAATACTCGCGTACCTTTTTTTGGTACCACCCAATACTCTAAAAGCTAAGATTGATTTAGCTCCTGTGTTGTCTGCAACATTTACTCTACTTTCTTCTTGAATCATGTTAAACCCTAAGTGTTATTTTTTTCGCTCTATAACTTCAACAAGATACCAAGTTTTTCTCTTACTGAGTTTTCTTGATTCTCCTATTTTAACCTTATCACCTTCAGTACATGTGTTTTCAGGATCATGGGCAAGATACTTTTTGCATCTGTTGTAGAATTTCTTATAAGTCGGGTGCTTAACCTTTCTTGTTACAAGAACTCCGATCGTCTTATCCATCTTGTCACTTACAACAATACCGGTTCTTTCTTTCTTTAAATTTTCTCTTTCTATCATTTATTTGCTCCAACAAATTTTAAATTCAAGTTCTACCTCTCAGCTTTATCCTGATCCGAAATAGGTTTCTCAGTTAAAATAGTATTCATTCTTGCTATTTCTTTTCTAAGATTTCTGATCATCAATGGATTTTCAAGTTGATTCAGAGAATGCTTGAATTTTAATTCATCTAGATCTTGCAGTGCAGTTTGAATTTTTTTTAGGAGTTCTTCCTTATTCAATTCTTTGATCTCAGCTACTTTCATTTAATTACTCCCCAAATTCTTTTCTTGAACAAAATTTAGTTTTAACTGGCAACTTATGTGAAGCCAAAGTCAAAGCTTTCTTTGCCAATTCTTCTTCTACACCCTGCACTTCAAAAAGGATTTTACCTGGCTTAACAACTGCTACCCAATGATCTGGAGCTCCTTTTCCCTTACCCATTCTAGTTTCAGCTGGTTTGCTGGTAATAGGTTTATCCGGAAAAACTCTTATCCACATCTTGCCACCTCTTTTCATGGTTCTATTGATGGCAACACGAGCAGCCTCTATTTGTCTGGAAGTCATCCAAAATTGCTCTAGCGCTTTGAGACCATAATCTCCAAAAACAATTGTGCTTCCTCTATATGCCAAACCCCTTCCAAGGTTTTTTTGTACTTTTCTGTGCTTAACTTTTCTTGGCATTAACATACTACTTTTTCTCCGCTAAGAATTATTTTTCAAGTATCCAAATTTTTCACCGTTATAAACCCATATCTTAACACCTACTCTTCCATAGGTAGTATGAGCTTCTACTAAGGCATAATCAATGTCTGATCTTAACGTATGAAGTGGTACTCTTCCCTTGTGGTAACTCTCAGTTCTTGCCATATCAGCTCCACCAAGTCTTCCACTACATTGTACTTTGATACCTTGAACATTAGATTTCATAGCCATGTCCATAGCTTTTTTCATTGCTCTTCGGAAATTAACTCTTCTTTCAAGCTGCTTTGCTATTGATTCTCCGATAAGGTAAGCATCCGTCTCCGGTCTTTTGATCTCAAAGATGTTTAAATTGATTTTCTTCTTGAAAACCGTCTTAAGCTCTTCTTTAAGTTTTTCAATTTCACTTCCTTTTCTTCCAATAACGATACCTGGCTTTGCAGTATGGATATTGAGTTTAATCTCTTTAGGCTTTCTTTCAATCGTTACCTTAGATACCGATGCGTCACTTAATCTAGTTCTTAAATACTTTTTAATGCTGAGATCTTCTAAAAGATTCTCCGCAAAGTTCTTTTGATCGAACCAAATTGAATTCCACGTTCGGTTTATACCTAGGCGAAGCGATATCGGATTACATTTTTGACCCAAAAAGTCCCCCTATTCTTTTGTCGACACTTTAATAAAAATGTGACTTGTTCTTTTTCTGATTTTAGTCGCCCTACCTTGAGCGCGAGGCTTGAATCTTTTCATTGTAGGACCTTCATCAGCATACATTTCAGCAATAAATACATTACTTGTATCTAAAGCCACATCCCTATTTGTATCAATAAGATTTGCCACTGCAGACTTTAAAGTTTTTGCGATTGGCATTGCTGCGAAGTTAGGGGTAAATTTCAAAATAGTGATCGCAGATTCAACATCTTTCTGCTTAATCAATTCCAAAACTAACCTAACCTTGTTAACAGGATATCCTACCCATTTTGCTCTTGCATATGCTTCCATTACATCCTCTTATTTTTTCTTTGAGGCTTTTTCTGATTTCTTCTCAGGATGACCTCTGAACGTTCTTGTTAAAGAAAATTCACCTAATTTATGACCAACATGATTTTCCGTAATATACACAGGAATAAATTGCTTTCCGTTATGTACAGCGATAGTATGGCCGATAAACTCTGGAACTATTGTTGATCTTCTTGACCAAGTTTTCAAAACTGCTCTTTGCTTGGTTTGATTCATTTTCATGATCTTACTGATCAAATGATCGTCAACGAATGGTCCTTTTTTTACGGATCTTGGCATTTAGATAAACTCCCGCATTTATTTTTTTCTTCTCTTAATTATGTGCTTATCAGATACTTTTCTGATTTTTCTGGTCTTATAACCTTTTGCGTAAACTCCCCAAGGAGATACTGGTTGTCTTCCACCAGAAGTTTTACCTTCACCACCACCATGCGGATGGTCAACCGGGTTCATTGCTGCACCCCTTACTGTAGGTCTTACACCTTTCCATCTACTTCTTCCGGCTTTACCACTAACTTGCTTGAAGTGATCGATGTTTCCTACTTGCCCTAATGTTGCATAGCAATTCTGGTGAATCAATCTTACTTCTCCAGATGGCATTTTTACATGACAATAATTACCGTCTTTTGCCATTAGAACTGCATAGGTTCCTGCTGATCTGATTACTTGAGCTCCCTTTCCAATTTTAAGTTCAAGGTTGTGTATCATTTGACCAACTGGTATTGATTTTAAAGGCAGAGCATTCCCAGTCTTAATTTCAACTTTCTCACCTGTCTCAATTCTATCTCCAACTTGCATACCTACAGGAGCAAGAATATATCTTTTTTCACCATCTACATAGTTCAACAAAGCAATTCTAGCTGATCTATTAGGATCATACTCAATTGCTGAAACTCTTGCAACGATGTTAAGCTTATTTCTTTTAAAATCAATAATTCTATAATGCTGCTTATGTCCACCACCAATATGTCTGGTAGTGATCCTTCCCAAGTTATTACGACCGCCGGACTTGGTCTCCTTTTTGATCAATGATCTTTCGGGTTTTTTCTTAGTGATTTCACTAAAATCCGATATAACCATGTATCTTCTACTCGGGGTATATGGTTTGAATTTTTTTACTGGCATCTTAACTCCAAATTCTACTACTTTTCAACTAACAATTTACGCTTGACCATAAACGTCTAGCGTTTCACTTTTATTCAATGTAACAACAGCTTTCTTAAAATCACTTTTCTTGCCGAAAAATTTACCAACTCTTGCAGCTTTTCCAATGTAATTCACAGTATTAACTCTTTTAACACTAACACCGAATTTCACTTCAACAGCTTTTTTAATCTCAATCTTGTTAGAATTTTTTTCAACTAAAAAAGTATATTGATTGTTAGCTTCTTGTAACATACTACTTTTTTCAGTAACTACCGGCTTTTTTAATATCAGCTTCATTTACGCGTTCACCCTATCGATTGTTATTAAAGCGTCCTTTTGGATCGCTAAGTAATCAGCATTAAGTATCTCGTAAGTCGTAACCGTATCAGCAACTTGACATCTAACATTCTTGATGTTACGGGCTGACTTTAAGACATTAACCGTATTATCATACTTTGAATCGTCGTCAATATAACTATACGAGTCAACTAATACTAATACTTTTTTACCTAACACTTCCATGCCCTTTAAGACATTAAGGAATTTTGTTGTTTTAGGCATATCAAACTTAAAATTATCAAAAACGAATACACCATCACCAATTGCTTTATCAGAAAATGCTGATTTTTTCGCCAATAATTTTTGCTTCTTGTTCATTTTCATAGTGTAATCTCTTGGTGAAGGACCAAAAGTTTTTCCACCACCTACTAAAAGAGGCGATCTCTTACTTCCACGTCTTGCACCACCGCTACCTTTTTGATTGATAGCTTTAGCCTGACTTCCCGCAACTTCGGATCTTCCTTTTGTTTTAGCAGTTCCTTGTCTTTGGTTAGCCAAATACACTTTTGCAGCCTGATGAACTATACTTCGGTTTGGTTCAATTCCGAATACTTTATCATTCAGTTCAACTTCTTCGGAGGTCTTTTTTCCCTCAATATCAAACACAGCAACTTTTTTCATTATACCTCCTGCTTTCTGATTTTAAGTAATCCATTCTTACCACCAGGTACAGAACCTTTTACGAAAATAATATTCTTGTCTGGAATAATTTTTAATACTTCTAAATTACTTACGGTAACTTGATCATTACCCATTCTTCCAGCCATATGCTTTCCTTTCCATACTCTTGAAGGCCAAGCACATTGACCAATAGATCCAGTACCCCTTTTTGATTCATGTGTACCATGAGATCTACCTTGTCTTTTCATACCCCATCTCTTAATAACACCCTGAAATCCCTTGCCTTTAGAAACTCCGGTCACTGCAAGTGAGTCACCTTCATTAAAAATGGAAATATTTACTTCTGATCCAACTTCAAGCTCACTAGCACCTTCGAACCTGAATTCTTTCAAGAACCTTTTTGGAGTTACTCCAGCCTTTTGAAAATGTCCTACCTGAGGATTGCTTACTCCTTTTGCTTTCTTTTCTACAAAACCTAACTGAACAGCTTCGTACCTATCCCTTTCAAGTGTCTTAACTTGAACTACAACACAAGGACCTGTTTCAACTATTGTTACAGGAAATTCCCTGCCGGTAGGACCGAAAAAGCTGGCCATTCCTAGTTTTTTACCCATTATCACGTTCATACAATTCTACCCTACACTTTTACTTCAATGTTTACACCAGCGGGAAGCTCGAGCTTTGTCAATGCTTCCATAGTTTCCTGTGATGAGTTAAGAATTTCAACCAATCTTCTATATATTCTTTTCTCGAACTGTTCTCTCGATTTCTTGTTTACATGAGGAGAACGGAGTACAGTATATATAGTTTTCTTAGTTGGCAAAGGAATAGGCCCGGAAATTACAGCACCAGTTTCTTTAGCCTTCTTAATGATTTTTTCGGTTGAAATATCAATCAAATGATAATCGTATGATTTCAATTTGATTTTTATTTTCTGTGCAGCCATTTTTACCTCTTAACTTTTACGCCTTCGCAATTATTATACTATCTCAGAAACTGCACCAGCTCCGATTGTTCTTCCACCTTCTCTAATAGCAAATCTTAGTCCAAGTTCCATAGCAACAGGATAGATAAGCTCTACATTGATCTCTGTATTATCACCAGGCATAATCATTTCAGTACCTTCATTAAGGGTGATAGATCCAGTAACATCTGTTGTTCTAACAAAGAACTGTGGTCTGTAGTTGTTAAAGAACGGCTTGTGTCTTCCACCTTCTTTTTCAGTAAGTACATAAACCTCAGCTTTGAACTTAACGTGAGGAGTTACACTACCAGGCTTAACAATTACCATACCTCTTTCAATTTCTTCTTTCTTAGTACCACGTAAAAGAAGACCTACATTATCACCTGCTTGACCTTCATCAAGAAGTTTTCTGAACATCTCAACACCAGTACAAACTGATTTCAACTTCTCTTCTCTTAAACCAACGATCTCAACTTCATCGCCTATGTGAACAGCACCTCTTTCGATTCTACCAGTTGCAACAGTTCCTCTACCAGTGATAGAGAAAACATCTTCTACAGGTAACAAGAAAGGCTTTGCATTGTCTCTCTCAGGAGTTGGGATATAAGTATCCACAGCTTCCATAAGTTCGATAATACATTTAGTCATTTCTGGATCTTCCGGATGCTCTAGAGCGTTTAAAGCAGAACCTCTGATGAAAGGAATTTCATCTGCGGGGAACTCATACTGCTCAAGAATTTCTTGAACTTCCATTTCTACCAACTCCAACAATTCTTCATCATCAACTTGATCAACTTTGTTCAAGAAAACAACTAAGTAAGGCACGCTTACCTGTCTTGCAAGTAGAATGTGCTCTTTTGTTTGAGGCATAGGGCCATCCGCAGCTGAAACAACTACAATAGCACCATCCATTTGAGCAGCACCAGTAACCATGTTCTTTACATAGTCAGCGTGTCCCGGACAATCAACGTGTGCATAATGTCTGTTCATCGTTTCATACTCAACGTGAGCAGTTGCGATTGTAATACCTCTTTCTTTTTCTTCTGGGGCTTTATCAATTTCATCAAAAGCCATTACCTTTGCACCGGTAATTTTAGAGAGAACTAAAGTGATCGCAGCAGTTAATGTCGTTTTACCATGGTCAACGTGACCGATAGTACCGATATTAACGTGCGGTTTAGACCTATCAAATTTTTCCTTAGCCATCGAAATACCTCCATCTTTAAAAACTTATACTTTTGTATTATTAATTATTTATTAAGTATAACCTAATTTTTTCATTATCTTTTTCATTTCCGCCTCGGGAACAACAACGAATTCCTTAAACTCCATTGAAGATGATGCTCTTCCTTGAGACAAGTTTCTTAATCGACTTGTATACCCAAACATTTCCGACAATGGAACTAATGCCCTAATAATTTGGAAATCGTTTTTTATTTCTAATCCTTCAACTCTTCCCCTACGAGAAGCTAAGTTGCCAGTTATAGCACCAACATAAGCTAAAGGTGTATGAATTTCTACCTTCATTACTGGCTCCATCAAAACAGTTCCAGATTTTCTAGTTGCTTCCTTAAATGCCAAACTTCCACAGATCTTGAAAGCCATTTCCGAAGAATCCACAGCATGAAACGATCCATCATAAAGTTCAACTTCACTATCCATAATAGGATATCCCGCTATAGGACCAGATACCATTGCATCCTCTATTCCTTTCTCTACTGAAGAAATATATTCCTTTGGAATTTTTCCACCTACTATTTTGTTTATAAACACTAAACCCTTATTTGATTCCCCAGGACGAACTCTGATTTTAACATGAGCATATTGCCCTTTTCCACCGGATTGCTTAGAGTGTTTATAATTTATATCAACTTCTTTTTTTAATTTTTCTCTATATGCAACTTGAGGAGTACCGACATTTGCCTCGACCATAAACTCTCTTTTAAGTCGATCAATAATTATTTCCAAATGCAATTCACCCATTCCTGAAATAACCGTTTGCCCTGTTTCTTCATTGTAAGTAGTTACAAAAGTTGGATCCTCTTCAGCCAATTTTATCATTGAATCAGTTAACTTTTCTGAATCAACTTTTGTTTTGGGCTCTATTGCTATGTGAACTACAGGTTCAGGAAAACGAAGAACTTCGAATCTGATTTTATTTTTAACATCACACAACGTGTCTCCGGTCCTTGTATTTTTAAGACCAACAACTGCAACAATATCCCCAGCTTGACAAAATTGTTTTTCTTCTCTTTTATTTGACATCATTTGCAATATCCTGCCAAATCTTTCTTTCTTCTCAGCATTTGTATTATATATTGCATCACCCACTTTGGCTTTTCCTGAATAAACTCTCAAAAATATCAGCTTACCAACGTATGGATCTGTCATAACCTTAAATGCGTAAGCAGAAAATGGTTCTAAAGGAGAAGGTTTTCTATAAACGAAATCCTCACCCTTGTCATCTAAACCTTGATATTGTTCTGTGTCAATTGGAGAAGGTAAATAGTCTAGAACTCCGTCCAACAAACCCTGAACACCCTTGTTCTTAAAAGCAGATCCGCAAAATACTGGAATAATCTTTATATCTAAAGCCGCTTTTCTTATCGCTGCTTTTATTTTAACTTCTGAAATTTCTTTACCGTCAAGAAATAATTCCATAAGTTCATCATCATAATCAGAAATAGCTTCTAGCATTATCTCTCTGTACTCTTTAGCAAGATCGATCAAATCTTCAGGAATATCAATTTCCTCAAAAACCAAACCGTCATCCTTCTTATACATTCTAGCTTTCATATTTATTAAATCGATTACACCGGCAAACATTTCACCTGCACCTACAGGAATTTGCAATGCTATCGGATTAGCACCCAATCTTTCTCTTACCATTGCAAGAACAGTATAAAAGTCAGCACCGGTCCTATCCATTTTATTAACAAATGCAATTCTTGGTACTTCATATTTATCTGCTTGCCTCCAAACCGTCTCAGATTGAGGCTCAACTCCGCCAACTGCACAGAATAAAGCGATTGCTCCATCTAAAACTCTTAGAGACCTTTCAACTTCAACAGTAAAATCAACATGTCCAGGAGTATCAATAATGTTTATCGTATGGTCTTTCCAATCACATCTTGTAGCAGCTGAAGTTATCGTTATACCTCTTTCCTGTTCCTGCGCCATCCAGTCCATTGTAGCTGTACCATCATGCACTTCTCCGATCTTGTGCAATCTTCCGGTATAATACAATATTCTTTCGGTAGTTGTAGTCTTACCCGCATCAATGTGCGCCATAATTCCAATATTTCTAAGCTTGCTTAATTCCATTTACATTACCACCTGAAATGAGCGAAAGCTTTGTTAGCCTCTGCCATCTTATGCATATCTTCCTTTTTCTTTACTGAAGCACCTTCATTTTTACCTGCTGCCATAAATTCATCTGCAAGTTTGATAGCCATAGACTTACCACCTCTTTTTCTTGAATTGGCGATAATCCATCTAATAGCTAAAGCTTCTTTTCTTTCAGATCTGATTTCAATAGGTACTTGAACATTTGAACCACCAATTCTTCTTGACTTAACCTCAAGAACCGGTTTTACATTTTCAACTGCTTGTCTAAATACTTCATTACCTTTCTTACCCTTTTCCTTTTGCTCAATGATCTCCATTGCAGTGTAGAAATTATTTTCCGAAATAGATTTCTTTCCACATTTCATCATATTATTGATGAATTTTGCAATTACGAGATCTTTATAAACTGGATCAGGTAAAATTGTTCTTTTAATTGCTTTGGATCTTCTTGACATTATATCCTCTTCCTACAAATTTTATTTTTTTGGTCTTTTAGCACCATATTTTGAACGAGACTGCGTCCTTCCTTCAACACCTGCAGTATCTTGAGTACCCCTAATAATGTGATATCTCACACCAGGAAGGTCTTTTACTCTTCCACCTCTGATTAATACAACTGCGTGCTCTTGTAAATTATGCCCTTCTCCAGGGATATAAGCCCAAACTTCTTGAGAATTTGACAATCTTACTCTGGCAACTTTTCTTAGTGCAGAATTAGGTTTCTTTGGTGTTAAGGTTGTGATCTTAGTACAAACTCCACGCTTCTGCGGACATGCATCCAATGCTGGACATTTTGTTTTCTTTTTGATCGTTTTACGGCCAAACCTTATTAGCTGATTGATTGTTGGCATTAAATTTCTCCAAATAATCTATATTATTTTTACTATTCTCTTTCCCTTCCGCTTTTAGGCACGAATTCCCGCTGTTTTTTACAGCACAGAAAGCCTGCTTTTACGCAGAGCAACGAATATACTAATATTAAATTTAAATGTCAATCTTTTTTTTAGTTAAAAGTCGAATATTTGATTACTTTTTTTTAAAACTAAAAGATTTTTATAAGAAAATGAGAATTTATTTATTCATTTCAATACTACTTAACTTTGTATTAGGGAAATAGAAATCTAATATTTCCCTAAAATCTTTCCCAAGTGAAGCCATACCGCATGCCCCGATCTGACACATTCCTGTACCATGTCCAAAACCCGCACCTTTAAATATAAATTCAGAAGGAGTATACCCACCCTTTTTGATCACATAAAAGTTAGCACTGTAAAGGGGCGGATTAGATAGCTTTTTTCTAATATTTAATTCTTTATTTATCGTAACTGTAGATTTAGTACCGACCACTTTCAGTGAAATTGCTTTGCCGGACTTACCTCTTTTAACAATCTTAATGTCTTTGAGCGTACCAAAATTCTTGCCGGTTTTCTTTTTGATGATCTGTTCTAGTTTCTTTCGTGAATACTTTTTTGTCCACCGAAAGTATTTTTTTGCATAATTCAGAGCTTTATTGATTTTTTTATCTGCCATGTTACAATATGCATCTGGCCTTGAATCTATCCATTTTTTAAATAATCGTTCACTGCTAAGGTCATTATACTTTCCTAGATTACTAGATCCATCAACTTTTGAAGGCAGGTAAGAAAGTTTATTCCCGCTCCAAATAACATCATTGGATTCCAAATGTCCACCGCACACAGAATGGAACAATGCTTGTACTGGTTTGCCGTTATTCCTTAGTATTATACCTCTGGTTTCATCTACAGCTTTATTTGCTCTTTCGTGTGTTTTACTTATACCGGTATATACCTGACTATAAACATCACTATATAATGAATAAGGTTTATTCTTATATTTTTTCCCCAGATCTGAAAAAACATTTGTCCTTGCAAGTACTGCTTGAGCCTTGAGAGCCTCAAATGGTGATAATGCAGACATCTCTGAAGGAACAACACCATATAGATACTGCTCTACTCCAACATCATTAACAACTGTGATCTTACCTTTGAATTTTATAAATTCTATACTTCCTTTGTAACATCGGGATTTGGTATTCTCCCAATGCCAACCTTTGCCAGATTTTATTTTACCTAACTTTATATAGGAAGCTATTTGCTCTGGTTTGAAAATAATTTTATTATTTACTGCAACTTTCTCACCTGAATTCACATTTTCGACACAGAGAATTTTATCTTTCGTTAAATATGCTTTCCACGTATCAGTAGATTGTTTCTTTTTAAAGATCATCTTTTGTTCATTGTAAATTGAGTATGATCCTTTGAATGAAAATATTATTTTTTTTTCATTCTCAACTAATCCAACTCTAACATTATTGCTACTTTTTACAATTGTTTTCTTTGGAACTATAATCTTCTTTTGTTTTGGTTCAATAGCGATCTTTTCTTTAATCGTTTCTTTGATCGAAATATTTTTTTCTTGAGTAATAGGTGTACAGCTTAAAAAAATAAAAATAAATATTAAAAATATTCTATAAAACAAACCCATTCGAGTTCCTTATTCATAAATGGAAAAAAATTACTCGAATTGGTTGAGTTCTTGAATTCTATCGAGTATTAAAAGTAATTCTTTGTTTCTAAACGGTTTTGTAATATAACCTTCTGCTCCAAGATTTAAAGCTTCAGTTTGGGTATATTCTTCTGCAAATCCTGTCATGATTACAGCTGAAATATCCTCATGCTTTTTCCTGATGACCTTTAAAAGTTCCATTCCATCCATTTCAGGCATTTTCATATCTGTGATAACAATATCGATCTTATCCGTTTTCAAAATCTCTAAAGCTTCTAATCCATTTGTGGCAGTTTTACAATCATATTCGTTTATCAGAAAAAAATTCTTTAACATGTTAAGCATATTTTCTTCATCATCAACTACTAGAATCTTAAGATTGCTCATAAAACTTCCTCTATTAAACTATTACCCTTACGACACTTAGAGCTTTACTTTGCTAATATACCATTCACTCTATATAAAATCAATATTAAAAAAATTACAACAAATATCGTTATTAGAACTTATTTTAGCCTTTAATATATTTTTTCTTTAGGATTTCTACCAAATACTTGCAAAATATAGCGATAAAACTACCCAGAGCAAATCCACCGATAATATCTGAAGGGTAATGTACTCCAAGATACATTCTTGAAACACCTACTAAGATCGCGATCGAGAGAAACAACCATGCCCACCTTTTATAGAATATACTCCACAGAACTGCTACACCCATTGAATTTGAAGCATGAGATGAAACAAATGAATATGATCCTTTCAGGCTTTTTATACCATCAGATAATATCCAAATATCTTTTTTCTTTTTCCAGAACCAAAGATCTGATATCGTCTGACAAGGTCTAGGTCTTTGGAATAAAGGTTTGAATATTCTACTCGAAATAATATCTGCTAACGCGATAGTAATACCTGTAGCTATCAGCATTATATATATTTTTTTTACTAAATTTTTATCTTTTTCTCTGTATCCTTTGACTAAAAGTGCAAGTGGAAATATCAAAAAGAGTAACGCTGCAACTCTACTTGAAAAAAATATAAATACTGGATTAAGTAGTTCTGAGTGGATGGTTTGATTGAAAAAAAATAATATCTCTTTATCCATAGGTATCACCAAGCTCTATACTTTTAAAAATTTTTCAGTTATATAGTTTTTGACCAACTTCAACTTCTTTGCCAAGCTAACAAATCGTGTGTCAGAATCATTAATATTTATGGTAAGATCTTCTACATCATTATTTTTTGCGATCTCTACTAATCGATTGATCGTAATCTTATGCATGATATCATCTGAACTTTTCAAACCATAATCGATCATCTCAATAGAATTTTTCAGTCCATTCTTAAAGACAGGTAAGATATAGCCTATCATTTTGCCATTACTGAATATTGCTTCCCAAAGGTTTTCGCTTTGATATCCCTCTTCCAAAAAATCGATATATAATTTTTCTGCTGACAAATTACTAATAAGATCTTGATTTATACTGATTGACAATAGATCATATCTGTCATCTATCTGGTAGTCTATGAATTTCTTTGAAGTAAAATCTTCTATCTTCAGGCTATATTCTTCCTTTGTATCTAAAGTATAATTAATGGCTTTTAAAATACTTTTATAGCCAAATCCTTTAATTACATTCTTAAGTTCATTGTAGAATTCATAATCTTCCCTAATCGCTATCTCTAATTCTTTATCAATTGAACCATATATCATATCTTCACTAAGATAATCGAAGATCAGTGTCAAAGCCTTTGTGAAATCTTCATTGCTAACTTCAATCCCAATTGCAACTATTGGCATTTTTTCTAATATTCTGCGGGTATTATTTCTATATATCTCAAGTGATAGTAATGGTTTGTCATTCTCAGTTATTAAGAAATAATCTCCTTCAACAGCAGATCCCTGCTCAAACATTCTTTCTAATTGATAAGCATATGATCCAACCTGCTCTTCAGGATAAAACCCTTCAAAGAACTCTTTTGCAGTTTTATGTCGTATTACCGTTAATTCCATTTAAACATCCTTTATTTAATGCTTTTGCAAAAATATTATTTCCCGAATCTAAATATAATTACATCTCCATCTTGAACGATGTAGGTCTTACCTTCTAAACGAGCCTTACCATTTTGTCTTGCAACAGCTCTATCAAATCCACTCTCGACAAAGTCATCGAAAGATATTACATCAGCCTTAATAAATCTCTTCTCAAAATCAGTATGGATAACTCCAGCAGCTTGTGGTGCAGTCATTCCTTTCATAATATTCCATGCCTTAACTTCTATCTCACCTTCTGTAAGAAATGTACTTAATCCAAGTAGAGAGTAGGTTTCTAGTAACAGTATATTCAATCCTGGTTCATCCAGTCCGTAATCCGTTAAAAACTCTCTCTTTTCTTCATCATCTAGCAATGCAATTTCAGATTCTACTTTTCCACAAATAGTAACAACTCCGTAGTTTCTCTCTTCTGCATATTTTTTTACAGCAAGTGTATATTCAGAGTCTTTTCCTTCCATCAATTCATCTTCCGATATGTTACATACAAAGATCATCGGTTTGAATGTTAAAAGATTCATATCTCTTATTAATGCCAATTCGTCTTCGTTAAGCCCTAACGATCTGGGATGTTCAAGCTCAGACATTACAGAGTTCAACCTTTCATAAATTGGTTGCAAAAGAATAGCATCTTTATTTTTGGTTTTAATCAACTTGTCATTTTTAGATAATCTATTCTCAACGGTCTCAAGGTCTTTCATTATAAGCTCAGCATCTATAGTTTCCATATCTCTGGATGGATTTACAGAACCATCTACATGAACAATGTTATCATCATCAAAACATCTGACAACATGTAAAATAGCATCTACCTGTTTTATGTCACCTAAAAATTTATTTCCAAGACCTTCACCAGATGCAGATCCTTTCACAAGACCGGCGATATCCATAATTTCAAGATTATTATATACTTTTTTATTCGAAGTAATATTTTTAAATATCTCATCAACTCTTTTATCTGGAACATCCACTATCGCGATATTTGGTTTAATCGTAGAAAATGAATAGCTTGTTGATTCTGCCTCTGAAGAGGTTATTGCGTTAAAAATCGTAGTTTTACCTGTGTTTGTGATCCCAACGATCCCTGCCATGATACCCATATTTTCTCCTTTGCTATAATTCAGCTGTAAATATAGAAATCATATCTATTTATATCAACTTAAAAAAATCTATTTTGCCAGTACCATTTTCTTTGTGTTCTTCAGTCCGTTCACATTTAACTGATAGAAGTAAACACCAGAATTTAACTTTGACCCATCAAATTTAACTTTGTGAAGACCTTTTTGAAGTTTTCCCTCAACTAATCTTACTACTGTTTCACCCTTTGTATTAAAAACGATCAGCTTTACTTTGGAATCATTTTGGATCTTAAATCTGATCTCTGTACTCGGATTAAACGGATTTGGATAATTCTGCATTAATTCAAAGTCATTAACTAGACTTACATGTTCAGCTGAAATACCTGTTCCATCAGAAATTGATCCAGTGATCTTCCAAGCATGTAAAAATTGTTGATAATCGTAAAAATTATCTATGTTATCAGCAAATGGATTTGCCACATCATAATACTGATGTGCAGTATAAACTTCTATTTGCCCATTTTCTATTTTACCGGTGGATGAACATGACCAACCTTCTTCATGAAGAGTTTGTGTATTTGTAACATTCATAGCGTAGTATAAATTATAAATATGTCCGGGATCTTCAGGAAATTCTACTTCAATATGACCATAACCGGGAGCTTCTTCTGAAGTAGGTATCTCCCAAGTATCTCCATCGTCACATGAAAATGAAAAGTAACCATCATCATAATAATTTGTATTAGGATCAGGAAATTCGTTAAGCATTGGATTAATCACCGGTCTATCCAACCAAGTAGCATAGATTTGACCATAACCAGCATAGCCAATCGATAATGTATTACCATATTCAATTTCCTCGGTGTCCATACCAACTAATGAAGCAACAAGATTTGCTTTACTCCAGACTACCCCTGTTTCAGTAATTAAACCTCTTACATGATAATATCCGGCTATAAAATCCTCATTGTTCGCTAAACAGTAATAATTCCCCTTATCCAAGCTCATTATATTAATTGCATCTCCAAAAACCTTTAACAATATATGTACATAATTATTTTCTGTTGCCACAGATGAAATACTCCAAGATATATACGGATCATCCAAAACAATTTCAATAGTATCATTAAAAAAATTAACCACAGTACTCGTAGAACCATACCAGTCAAAAATATCTTCGGGATTTATTCGAAATAATCTTTTATCACCATGAGATGTATCATAGACCCAGTTAGGTGACCAATCGCCCGATGTATCATCTCCGCCCCAATTAGTTGTGTACATATAACTTATTCTTTGATTAAGATCATAAAATGAATTTGTACTATCACTACTCCCCGTACCCTCTAATACAACATGATCATCAACATCATTAGCCATCGCAAGAGCAATACCATAACCGGTACCGTTTCCGTATAGGTCTTTGCAATAAGAATATGAAAATTTATTTATTGAAGTTAGACCATTTGTATGTTCCAGGCAATCAAAAGTAAGATCTCTGTAATCACTCCATTCCCAGCTTAATGCATCAGCAGGTGTCATTGATCTTCCAACAACAGTGCTTATTACAGCCCCACTCCCAGAAAGAAGACTCTGATTCCATGCTTGTGACCAATAATAATAACCTGTTGCAAGATCATAAACAACATCTCCCGTACCCTGCCATGCATTTGGCACAAAATATTCTAATGAATCTCTTACTATTCCTACAGATCCTGAAAAATTGTCATAACCTAATGTTGCGTCTACAACTGAGAATATGGGAGCAGAATCCGGATCCATAGCTGCCCCATAGGTATAAAAATCATTAAATATCCCAAAATGATAACCATTAATAAATCCGCAAGAAAATGGATACCTTCCTTCTGGATTCTCTCCCCAAAATACCGATTTGTTATAAATTATTTGAGCAAAACTATTTAGATCATTTCCTGTCCATTCTCCGATCATTCCACCAATAGTACCGATACCAGTAGAATCATCTAATTTCCGATAAATTGAACCAAGCATCGATCCACCAGCATCCCATGATATCTTTCTATTATAACCTTGATACCAACCATGTCCATTACTAGATTTATCAAAAGAAGAACTTACTGAACCAGAATAAGGTGTTTTTGTTTCGGATTTTAAAATTGATAATGGTATTATAAGAAACACTAACATAGAAAATACTAGCAGACGGTATTTCATTTTTAACTCCTCAAATATTTCGTAATAATATTATATGTACTACTTATTTTGTGTTTTGTCAATCTAAATAATTCTATAAATAAAAAAGGTGATCCGAAGATCACCTAATATTGTGAAACCTAATACTTTATTCTAAGATCCCAAAGTAGCTACCATGACTGCTTTGATAGTATGAAGTCTATTTTCAGCTTCTTCCATTACCAAAGAATTCTCAGATTCGAACACATCATCAGTTACTTCCATACCGTTAATCCCGTACTTCTTATAAATCTCTTCACCTTTAATTGTATTTCTATTGTGAAATGCAGGTAAGCAATGAAGGAATTTAACATCTGAATTTCCGGTTGCTTTTACAACATCTTTATTAACCTGGTAAGGTAACATCAGCTTGATCTTCTTTGCCCATGCTGAATCTGGTTCTCCCATTGATACCCATACATCTGTGTATAGGAAGTCAACACCTTTCACAGCTTTTTTAACATCATCAGTAATAAGAATTTTTGCGCCAGTTTGCTTAGCTATTTTCTTACATTCATCAACGAGTTTCTTATCTGGCTGAGTTGATTTAGGAGAAGCCATTCTAAAATCCATTCCAAGTTTCGCAGCACCGACCATTAATGAATTACCCATGTTATTCATGCCGTCACCTAAGAAACAGAATGCAACCTGAGAAAGAGGCTTATCGCAATTGTCCATCATTGTCAAGAAGTCAGCTAGTATTTGAGTTGGGTGAAATTCTGTAGTAAGACCATTCCATACAGGAACACCCGCATATGCTCCAAGCTCTTCTACGATCTCTTGACCGAATCCACGATATTCAATACCATCATACATTCCACCAAGAACTCTTGCTGTATCTTTCATTGATTCTTTGTAACCAATTTGAGACCCTGAAGGTCCAAGATAAGTTACATGAGCACCCTGATCATATGCAGCAACCTCAAAAGCACATCTTGTTCTTGTTGAAGCTTTTTCAAAGATCAATGCAATATTCTTACCTTTTAACTTCTGTACTTCAGTTCCAGTATATTTCGCTTCCTTAAGATCGCTTGATAATTTCAATAGAAACTTGATCTCTTTTGGTGTAAAATCTAACAGTTTAAGAAAATTTCTGTTCTTTAGATTAAAGGCCATTTTCATTCTCCTTTTCAACTTTATATTTATATATTTTTTCCCCTTCTTTCACCATTCCTTGCTCTCTGGCTTTTTTTTCCATTTCAAAGGGGTCTTTATTTTTCAAGAGTTCGTTACTTTCTTTTTGTTGTTCTATTTTCTTCTCAAGATCATCTACTTCTATTTTCTTTTCCTCGTATAGCTTTTTATCTTCAATTAACTTAAAAACCGAGAATTGCCCCTGAAAAAAAAGATAATAACTTGATAAAAGAACCAATATACTTACTATAATGATCAGTATTCTCTTTCTTTTTCTTTTTTTGCTCAGTGCCATAATTCAATAAAATATATTAGTTAGTTATATATTTCTCCACCTTTTTTTTTACAATCTAAAATCTAGGTTTCTAAACTTATTTCTTTAGATTCTTTATTTTCTTTAAAAGGAGATCTGCAATGCTCATATTATACCCTTTTGAAGAAAATAGTACATTATTACCTTTGTCTACCAATAGAATTATTGGATAAGATTCATCTTCTGTCTCTGGAATAAGTATTTCACCCTGTTTTTTTATAATGTTTTCAGCTGAAATATTTTTAATATCATCATTATCTCTTAATTCAGTGTATATAACAATTGAAGCATCTAGTTCATTGAATTTTGCAGCTTTCTCAACTAATAAACTAAGCATTCGTTTTGTTGGCTCAGTAGGTATAACTCCCCTGACCAAGATAACCTTTGCTTTGTCGTCAGGAATAGTTGATGTAAGTTCTATAATACTTAAAATAGCTTTTTCTGATAGGTCAGACGAAGTGTCCAAATACTCTTTTGGAGCGTTCAATCTAACTATTATTTCTTTATCATCGTTGTTAATACTTTTTATTATTACGTTAGCATCCCCATTAGAATTTCTTACTGCAGCTTCGATATACAAGAATTTATCATCCTGCCTAGGAAACGTTAGTATGTAATCTAAAGAATCATTCTTTCCATCAAAGTACGAATTCTCAATAACTCCTTTATTGTACTCTCCGAGCAAAAAATTACTCCAAGGATCAGCTTTTACTTTTTCATTATCAACATACAATGATAATCGGATTTCTCTGTCCTGAAAATCATTTTTATCAGTTGCTTTACTTTCTACAGTAACAAATTTTTTGCCATTATAATATTCTAATCTACCTTTCCATTGTACCGGAATTCCTAATAATTTCAACGAAGAATTAACTAATTTAGTTCTGTAGAATGGAGAAATCGACTTCATATTCAATATTTGTACCGGATTCAATGATCCACCGTAGTAACTATATGTAAAATTACTATCAACTTTGACCTGTGAATCAACCCAGGAAAGAACATCTTTTACAGTAGTGTTCATATTGTAGGACCTGAGATCTTTAATTTTACTATAAAGTTCTTTTTGCCAACCATTTTGAGGTGGTGTAGCAGATTTCCATGTGGCACCGATTACATTATTAGTGAACATTGTATCTGGAACTACCTTTTTAAATTTATTCCTTCCTTCATAGTAAATATCCACCAAATTATGAATTGCTGTACTATCTGGAATTTCATTCAATTCTTTTTCATTCCATTTTTCTATCATTGAGGTTAGTATATAATTTTTACTTTTGAAGCCATTTAAGTTTTTGTACACCTTTAAGTATTCTGAAGTGTTTTCCCCTAAAGAATTACATTTATCCAAATATTTTTTTTGTCTCTTAAAATAATCAACATCTATATTATTTTTCAAACTTCTTTGAAAATATTCTACAAATTCTGATGTTCTTTCGTAGTTTTTAAATTTATTCTTTCTTTTTTCATTTGCCAGTTGATTCTTAATATCGAATGTACCTTTGAAATATTCTTTTTGTAAGCTGTCATGATTAAATTCACTTTGATATATTTGGAATTTAAAATTAATATCTATATCAATATTCTCATTTTTTTCTTTGAGAATTAGCCTAAAATCAGTTCCATTTTCTAGGCTGTTAAAAAGCCCATAACCAAATTTAGATTTGTTATCATAGGCTGTTACGAAAACAGATCCTTTACCTATTGGTATTGAAACCTGTCCAAATTTATCTGTCTTTGCATCGATCAATGGCATAATTCCACCATAAGACACCGCATAAAGCGTTACTACAGCGTCTTCGATAGGCTGACCATTCTCATCATCGATCATGATCTTACTTACGTCATATTTATCCGTATAATATTCTATCGAACTTAATAGTGTTGAATTATTCTCTGTTTTGATCACATTCTTACTCTTATAATTACCAAATGCTCTTGAAGTGATCAGAGATGCTCTTAAAGTTGTGTGTGAAAACCATGTCTTATTCAATCTGTTGGCTAATTCACCTATATATTTCCAACCTTCAGGTGTCCATACTTCAACCCAAGCATGATTATTATCAGTAAAATTCCAAAATGGGGCTCCTGCAGATCTAACCGGAATTCCTACACTCCTTGCTGCTGCCATATAAATTATCATCATCTCTTCGCATCTACCCCAACCTCTTTTCATCGTTGTGATCGGACCTTGGTCTCTGCCATGAGTTGATTTATAAGTCATTTGTTCATATGCCCAGAAGTTTATAGCAATTGCAGCCTCTTCTATGTCTTCTATCTTTTCTATGATCGGTTTAAGCTCTGTGTAGAATTTTTTTCTCCATTCTTCGAACGGTTCTTGAGACATTCTTAATGGTAGTACAAAATGTTGGAATATTTTATCATCGTATTGTTTGGAATATAAGAACTCTTTTGATTTAATTGCATACTCAACACTTTCGAGGATATATTGAGGAGTAAGAACGGCAAGATCATTAGCTGATGAATTATCTAATATGAAATTTATATATTTCAGTGTTTTACCTTTCTGAGAATCTACCATCTCAAGTAAGATTTTTGAATTTTTACCTGAATATTTATTTATCTTATCAACTGTATATTTTTGAATTCCAAAAGCTTCACCTAATAAGAAAATAATTAAAATTATTATTATATTTTTCATGTTGTTTTTCCGGTCATTTCTATTTTCGTTCCTTCGTGTCAAAGTGAGAGGTTTTGACGTATTAATACTATTCATTAATCTTTATTTAAGCAATAAAAAAAAGGGAGTAAAAACTCCCTTTTTTTATATGTATAATAATAATCTACCTTAACGCATAACCGAGGGTTACCATATGTGTAACACCTAAATATCCCATATGTTTCCAGCCATAATCAAGATTTAATCCCATTGATTCCATATTAAAACCAAGACCGAAACTTGTTCCCATCCAATTAATGCCACTATCTGAATAATTTAATTCCTCATCAGCAGAATCAGCATTATCGGCAAAATAAACATCATCATCTTTTAAAATCCAGTATTCATCATTGTCAAATTTCCTTCCGAATCTAACAAAGAACATATTGTTATACGAATATTCAAGACCTAAAATCATATATTCACTATTATCAGATGGATGAGCTGCTTCTAATAAAACATCTAACTTATTAATTGAATCATCAATAGGTGCATATCTAAGACCGAAAACAAATAACATAGGCAAAGGTGTTTCTTCAACGAAATATGAATAGTTTCCACCAAAATTTCTAATAGACATACCAAACACAAGAGATTCCCATCCTGTATTATAATAAGTTCCTACATCACCCGCAACTGTATAAACTTTCTTTTCTGCAAGTCCTTCACCTAATAATTTTAGAGTTCCACCAACATAGAACTTAGGAGTCAACATTTGCGCGTAAGTAGCACCAACCATAAAATCATAGGCACTAAACGTTCTTCCGGTTCCATCAGGATTTTGAATTGTTGTTTCATCCATATCACCTGTTGTTAGGTATGAGACTTGTAAACCTACACCTGCATTGAATTGTGGCAACGGATAAGTTGCACCAATGTAGCTATAGCTTATGTCTGCCAGGTACATATTGTGGGATGATACAAATTCGCTGGACTTAAGGTTGATTAGTCCCGCAGGATTGTAATACAAAGTAGATGCATCATCTGATAAACCTATAAAAGCCCCACCCATCGCAAATGCTCTTGCAGCTACATCAAGCTTTAAAAATGGCATTCCTGCAGTTCCACCTTTATCCTGAGCTAATGAAGCAGGCACTAACACCACGATAAGCATCACGAGAATTAGCAGTTTTTTGTTCATTTTGTTCCCCTTTGCTTTATTATTTTAATTTTTATTTTCAATGTTATCTTTCCCTTTTTTATATTTTCAGTCCGAAACTGTCAAACAGCTCCCGAATGAAAACATAAATATAATTGGTAGGCAGTTTTAAACTGCCTACCAAATTATTATCGAATAGTATTATTTAGCTAATACCATTTTCTTTGTTGATTTCATTCCATTTACATCTAATTGATAGAAGTAAATTCCTGAATTTAATTCTGTAGCATCAAAATTAACTTTGTGAAGTCCCTTTGCCATTTTACCATCAACTAAAGATACTACTGATTCTCCTTTAGAGTTGAATACAGTAAGTTTAACCTTAGCATCATTTTGGATCTTGAAATTAATCTCAGTACTTGGATTAAATGGGTTTGGATAATTTTGCATTAACTGAAAATCCATATCAATCGCAACATCTTCAGTCGTAATTCCTGTTGTTTTACCTGTAATCTTCCATACATGCAAGAATTGCTCATGATCAAAGTATTCTAATGCAGGATCATAACTGTTCTCTACATCATAGTATTGATGTATTGCATAAACTTCTAAAGCACCTTCACTAGTAGTTCCATCTACATGTGTTACCATACCATGATTAGCTATTTGCCATCCTTCTTCATGTAAAGTTTTACTATTAGTTATGTTTTTAGCATACTTTGCAACATATGGTGTAGTTGGATAAACTGGAGGACCTACAGTATAATCAAATGTTACTGTTTTATCGGTTTCCCAATTCAATCCATCGTTATCAGAATAACTAAAATATGCATCATCTATCCAAGCTGAATTTTGATCAGCTTCAGCATAAGGATTAACAACGCCTCTACTTACAGGTTTGTCAAGCCATGTTGCATAAATCTGACCATATCCTGCATATCCGATTGCCATATCTGTCTGCCATTCAACTGTATCTGTATCCATTCCTACAACATTAGCAATAAATACTGCGTTATGCCAAATAACACCTGTATCAGTGATAGTACCTCTAATATCATAATAACCACCTATTAGATCTCCATCATCATTTCCATAAATAGTCCAACCTGCCCAAGGGCTATCTGGATCTGTTGTTGAACCATACACTCTAGCTAAAATATGTACTTGATCGTATTCTGTTGCTATAGCTGAACAGTCCCAATTTATTGAAGCATCATCTATTACTGTTTCATATGTTACTAGTGAATCTGAACCATTTCCAGCCTGAAGCGTATCCGTTGTTGTATATGCAGTTCCTATCCAATCAAATATTTCAGATGGCTCAACTTGAAACCATGCTCCATCAGATCTTTTTTTCCAATTAGGTTTCCAATCTCCTGTTGAGTAATCTCCACCCCAATTTGTAGTGTACATATAGTTTATTTTTATTCCTAGATCAACTGTAACAGTATCCCATATTGTAACACTTAATGAATCGTTCCAACCAATAGAATCTATACTTGTAATCCAAGAATCATTGTAATCATTTCCAGCGTTTACTATAATACCTTTACCAGTTCCATTACCATAGATGTCTTTTGCGTAAGCTATGTGACTATCTAACATCTGTAGTTGAGGTGAATCATCTGCTGTACAATCAAAACCTTCATCGTTATAATCTGACCATACCCAACTTGTAATATCACCAGGAGTCAAAGTTCTTCCAATAACAAAACTTGTTTGGTTTCCTGTCCAATTACCCAAACGCCATCTCCAACTTTGCATCCAGTAATAATATCCAGTTGCAGCATCATAAACAACATCACCAGTTGGACACCAAGCATCAACAGGTATTGCCCCACCTTCGGTTGCTTCAATAATACCATTATCTGACCAAAGAGCCCAATCCGCTCCGAAAGTCGCATCTGCAACAGCGAATACTGGAAGTGAATTCATACCAGTAGTTGCCACACCTTCGTAATCGTTCCATGTTCCAAAGAAGTATCCATTAATAAATTCATTTGCATAAGGATATCTACCACCTGGTGCTGCCCATGCTGACGATGCTGGCATTAACTCAGAAGTATAACCATTGAATGTATCAGTTGCCCAACTACCTATCATACCGCCGATTTGGCCTGAATTAGCATCAGTATTATTCTGTCTGTAAACAGAACCAAACATTGGTCCAGTAAGTGGATCCATATTAACTTGAATCTTTCTATTGTAACCTTGGTACCAACCATAACCATTTACCGAACCATCAAAGATACCACCATCAGTACCAACAAAAGGCGCCTTTGATGAAGAAGTTTTTTGGAAATCTATTTTTTTTGTTGTCAATGCTTCTTTTTTGTAGTCTTTGGTCAAAGCCATTACATTGATCGCAAATAATGTAAGGACAATCAGTGTTAAATAATTTTTCTTCATTCTTACTCCCTCCGTTTGTTATATATAAGATTTTATTTATTTCGTCATTGGATCGATGTCTATTTCAAACCAATCTATCATTGCTTTAAACATATTTGATACTGACCCGTCAGAGTTATCCATAAATATAAGCGGCAACGTACACATTGCTGTTCTATATACATCATCATTTGCTTGATATCTTGTCAATACAGCTCCATCTATTTGGGCAACAGGACCGCTTAAATTTAATGAGTCCGCCAAATTTGGATTTGTCCACTCTCTAATATCGCTATGTTCATCGTAATCATATACAGACTTGAATTCATATACAACCTCACCTTTGAATGCTTCAAAAGAAGGAATACCAGTTAAAATATTTCCATTCTTTTTTAGAGTCAACTCAACTGTTGTTCCTAATGGTGCAGAAGCATCAGTCCAGTATGTATTGACTACAGTAGAATCAATATTCATATCAGTGAAATTCACATCAGTTATATGACCTACAGGAGCAGCTCCTACAAAACCATAGTTATCTGTATAATAATAGTTACCAGGGATCTTTCCAATAAGTAATAAATTTCCAGATTCATACATTGATTGAGACCAGAAAGATTTTGATTCCGGATGTGTGTAGGAATATATTCCAAAGTAAGTATAGAAAAATTCCATTGTTCCTTCATTAAAAGGTTGAGACGAATCATTAAAATCTTCAAATACAACCCTAATCGGCTTTTTGTAGTTATCAACTTTTAGATCTTCCGCAAGAAGATTTGATGATCCTACCAAGAATACTTTTCCACCAACGTTGATATATTCTTCCAATGTTCTTCTATAAGAGTCATAATTTATAGTTGATTTTCGATCTTCACTTTGAATGACTATAAGTCTATGTTCTGCAAGTGCTTTTAAAGTTGGCTCTCCATCAGTAACAACATCCCAATAATCATAGTCCGTCAAAGGATCTGCTGAATCTATTGTAAAACCTGCATTCACAAGTAAACTATCATATAGGTCCTTTACTACATTTTTATCTGGATTTCCTTCAAACGTTAGATAACTTCCCATATTTCTTAAAGATGTATCATCCACTAACAAAATACCTTTTTCTAACTTCGGTGTAAATATATAGAAGTTGGCAGTTGTATGTTCATCAGATTCTTCTCTTGCATCATCTCTTACCCAGATTTTAAACGAATATCTGTCACGAGTTACATCAGTAAGGAAATAATCGTATAAGACCTTTGAAAACTTAACTGAAGTAGGAGTTTCTCGCCAATCTTCGGATGCTACCATATCAATCTTTACATCGATAGAATCAGGATGCGGATCAATAGACCATAATTCCCATCTAAATTCAAGAACAACATCATAACCATCGTCATCTTCTCCTCTCCAAGTAAAATCAATTGCTTCCCATGTAGATGTTTCATTCTCTAAAATCATCTGGGATGAATCAGGACCGATAATAAACCTATAGTCATCAAATCCATTAAATCCAAGTTTTTCAGATTTTAGCATTGGAAATTTAGGTATCCTATTTGTACGTCCAAATACCTTAGAAGTAACTGCCGTTTTTCCATCTTCTTCCGGATCTTCGGCAAAAAGAAAGAATCTTGACCAAACTATCTCTCTAGTAACTTCAACAAATTCAACAGTATCTATAAAAGTCGTACTGTCAACAAACATTATATCAGAATTCAAAGGTGCAAATGGCATAGAAAGTTCAACATATGAATCTTCTGTTTCTGACCACAATTCTGCATCTAATTCCATTTCTGCTTCCGATACTGTCATTGTAGTATCTGTTGTTATACAGTAACTATACTTTATCTTAGTACCATCTTGATCATTTGCATACCACTGTACTCTTGTTTTATTACTACTTATGTTATCATAAGTGTCATAAATCACCAGCTTAGGCTTTATATTTCCCGGCATATCCCCGACATAATCAGAGCAGGAAAAAAAGACCATTATTACTAACAGTGCAATAAGTGATAAAATTAGTTTTTTCATTTCCGTACTCCATTATTTAATAATTACAAATTTACCGATATATTCATAGCTGTCATCGTTAACATCTTGAACACTAAATAAATATATCCCGGATACTACTGCTTGATCATTTTCATTTATAAGATCCCATGCAGCTCCATATTCACCATATTGATACTTTTCACCATCTCTTGAATTTCCGTTATGACCAATTGTCTTCACTAGATCACCGGCCAAAGTGTATATTCGTACGATTGATTCAAAAGGTATGTTCATAAAGAGTATTTTTCTTTGTTGCTCATTCCACTCATCATCAGTGTTATAATTTTCCCAGTTTAGTTCTTCGTAATCAACATCTGCTCTATATGGGTTTGGTACTACCCTTACATCATCTCTTCCGGAAAACTTTGTCGGTATAACAGATACTTGGTTAACTGACGGACTTGACTGTAATGCCGGAGTTCCCGAATCAGGATCACCAAAATCAGATGATGTTACGGAAATATAGCTCTGTGAAGCATATAATTTATCTTTCAATATAAATTTATATTTGAAATAATCAATTGTATCTGTATTGTTAATAATCTTTGTTGCCGGAGTAGCACTATACTCATACATTCCTTCTTCTGCGTAAGAAGATGTCATATCTCTATTATCTCCGAAAGCAGTTAATATCCATATTTTACCGTCTTGATAAATTTGCGTTGAATCTGTAGATACAAGGTAATCATATCTTTCCTTAGAAAATGGTGAACATAAATAATCACCAACTTCGGCAACGTTTACGTATGTATAATCTTCTTCATCCACGCTCAAGACCTCTATGAAATTTATCGAAAGATCATCAGGAGAAACTTGTACTTGGTAACCTTCAAAATCCACTATTCTGGTAAAAGGATCTTTTATCATTTCAGGTCCTGAAATAGCCTCGACACCATCTGATTCAGAAAATTCAACAGATGCCCATTCTACGATTATGTCGCTGTTATTATAGGATACTTCAATTTGTGGTGAAGGTGGTGGTGGTGGACCTGTAAAATCAGGTACTCCATCTCCAGCATCCATTTTGTCGTTGTCAAATCCATATCTTACCCAATCACCTTGTGGTACTTCTGAACTTGGATCAATCAAATTATTATATTTAACCATATATCCATAACCGTCTTTGTAACCACCAGTGCTAGTACCTGTAATTTCATAATCAATATTAGCACCATTAACAAAGATTTCATTTCCGTATGGTAAAAGGTTGTCTTCATTACTTGCTAAATGACCATACGTGTCAGTAAATGGAGTAGTAAAATCATCCATCTCCATATTACCTTCTCCTGCATCTGGAGCACCATATTGAACTATTGGATCCGTCCACCAACATTCGGTAGTATTTCTTGTATCAGCATAAATACCATCTTCACCTACATCTTCACCAAACCAGCCATCACCGATTCCGTCAGGGTAAACATCACTCTTAACAGGAGTATCATACATTGGTATGTCATAAACTCTTTCTGCCCATAAAACATTATACAACGCATCATCCCAACCTGCATCATAATATGACGGATCTATTCCTGTTGTGGGATCCATCGCACCTTCCTGTCCATAATAATTTGGATCTTGTTCTAGAGATTTATGGAATCCGTCACTAACAATAAATGCCAATGTAAGCTTAATAGAATCCTTATAAGCAAATCTCCAGATATTCTTATTCATATATGAATCTATACTTCCATTATTATCTGAATCGTAAGCTACATTTTGATAGTCTTCAGTTCCAAGAGGACCGAATGAAAGAACATATTTTACATCCGCACCATTTGCAAGGTCATTTCTAGTTTCAAGATCTCCATCAGCAACTTCACCTGGCTGTACATCTGCCGGAAGTATCCATGGTTGCCATTTATCCTCTTGGGCAAATGGTGAACCATCCTCTACATAATCAGGATCACTAAATCTTCCCAAATGAACATCTATAATGTCATATTGATTATAATCAAACTCATCATTTGACATAACCATATACTTACCTCTATCTCCTATTGGTCTTCCTTCTGTTCTTCCATTGTATAAAAATTCTCCACCATCATTAAATAAACCATCATGGTTAGTATCATCATAACCTTTTTGCATAGGAGTAAGATCATAAGCCCAGTCATCATGTAGGTCTGTTTTCCAGTGAGGTCCCCAATCTTTACCTTCATCATCTGAGTCTGCAGCATATAAATTGAAAGCATACTTTAAATCAGGATTTGGATTTCTTAGAACTCTAATTGTTACAATACCGGTACCACCATCTAATGGACTATCAGCTCCGGGTTCAACATCAGTACCTAAATAATACTCTCCTGTATAATTTCTTCCATCGTTATCTGCAGCCCATGCAAGGTTTAGATCAACAGTTTTATATTCATTCGTAGCAGGATCTTTATATCCATCCCATTTTTGAATAAATCCACCAAGATCATCCGCTGCATTCTCATCCCAAGTTGAATTGATCATACCAATATCACAATCAAGATACATACCCATAAAGAAGTCATAGATATCGTTGCCATCAGCATTTTCGTTATATAATGTATAGTCTATAATGATGAATTTTTGAGCATAATCAAAAGACCATGCATAACTCTTTTGTCTTACTTCTATACCTAGTGGAATATGATTACGATTATCATTAAGATCCCACCCTGTATAAGTTTGATCTACATATCTGTCAGTATACATTGTGTTAAATTGCTCTTCTGCAGTAGAAGCCGGATCATAAACTTCTTCGAATAAGCAACTCTTTTTCCCTTCAATATTTGAAGATTCTCTTATTTTACCCAGTGTCAATCCACTTGGATCATCTACAAAATCAACAGCCCACATTTCTTTGGCCATAGGATCTCCCACCCAACCATCATAAGATGATGTAACCAATGGACCTTGAAATATACTTGATTCAACACCAGAAATTTCAACTTGAGTAGAATCCAAATACCCCCCAAATAACAGACCTCCAACAAACAAGAAGTCCGCAACATTTCCAGAGTGTAATTCTCCTGATGGTGCTACTGAACCCGTACATGGATCGATCAATCCATCTGGGTTGCCGTAATAACCGGCATTTGTTAAATTCATCCACAATAATCCTGCTCTATGAGTCCTGTTGTAAAGTTCCGGTCTTAGCAACTTCGAATCTTGAACTACTTTCATATCACTACCTGCATTCATTTTCTCCGGTGCTGCCTTAGCAAAAGAAGATATAAAGGCCACCAACAAAAGAATGGTAGATATTCGCTTATATATTTTCATTAATCAGTCTCCTAATTATTTAATTTTAATCTTTTACCAAGCGTAACTTACACCAAATCTATAATGTCTTCTTTCGGCAATATTTGACAAATCTGTATAGAAATCTGAAAAATTAGACTGTGTTGAATTCGCGGTATAAAAAAGATCACTTCTTTCTGACCAACTTCCTGTATCTTCGTATACTTCTAGAACATTTATCTTGTTAAACAAATTGTAAATATTGAAATCGAATTTAAGATTTCCATAAGATACATTATTTTCACCGGTAAATGCAAAAGTCTTAGAAATTTTAAGATCAGTACTCGATGTCCAAGGCATTCTCTCAGAATTTATCTGAATATCCTCTGAAGCAACGTCCCCATCATAGAATTCTGCAGAAGGTGTAAAAGGTGTACCACTTCCAAAACTTGTATTCATTCCAATAGACCAATTATCAGTATAAGGAATATCGAACAAAGTTTCACCTTTACCAAACATCAATGTAAAGTATGAAGATATCTGATGTCTTTCATCCCATATCAATGGATATTCTTTTATTATAAGTTCAGTTTCATCATCGTCAGTTATATCAGTATCAAAATTAGATTCCGCATCTGATGATTTACCATAAGCATAGGCTAGTACGTAGTTAACACCCCACAAATAATGGTTTTGCAGACTTCTATCAACTGCAATCTCAACTCCTCTAGATTTACCGTAATCTGAATTATAGTAAACTGAAGCAAGGTGAGAGCCATAATCGTAAGTTTTTGTATTTATCATATCGTAGATATCTTTGAAGTATCCTGTAATATCAACTAAGTACAATCCTAATTCATTTACAACCCCAAGTTCGTATTGAACATTTCTTTCATAACCAAGGTTCATATTACCAAACAATGGGTTAGTATCAGTTGTTGCATTAGGTGCAAATACTGCTGTATAACTAGGCTTCATATATAAATGACCGTACGAGAAAAACAACTTTGAACTTTCAGAGATAGAATGAGAAATACCAAATCTCGGACTTATTGCATAGATTGTAGGCTCTAGTTCTTCTTCATATCCAAATTGATCTGAACCTTCTGAATTGTATTTAGATTCATAATAATCAATCGCATCTTGATCTAATGACCTCATATCAAGTCTAATTCCTGCGTTAACAACTAGATCTTCAAATTCCATTTTATCTTGAACATACATTGAAAATTCAATTGGCTTGTATTGATAATATGTTTTTGTTTCTCCGTTCTCAGGAAATGGATCTCCTTCGATTACTTCCTGGTTAGCAGTATCATAAGCGTAATAAGGATTAGTATTACTGTAATAATCCAACTCATTCAATGCTAATTCAAAACCTGTTTTTATCATATGGAACTTATTCAACTGGTTTGTATAATTACCTTTCAATTTATAAACGGTATTGTCAAAAAGTTGATATCTCGTTCCATCATAATACTCGTCTGGCAACAAAAATCCAGGATTCAAGTTCCAAACACCGTTACTATTATAATCTTCAAAACTTTCACCATCATCGTGCATATTATTTGCTACATTATATGTACTATTAACATCCCCATTGTTGTTAATCCATGTAGAATACGAGTCTAAAGGGATAGTTGCTACATTAGGAGTCTCGTCATACATATTGATTAGGTTTCCATCAACCAATACACTTGTTGGAGCTTTATAAATCACGTATGAACCAACATATTCAACATAGTCGGAAGGATTATCTGCATAGGAATGACCTGTCGTCCATCCCAAATTAGATTCATCAGTACTCGAACCATTTGGTCTAAATTTAGAATATGCCTCAAATTCATCAAACACACCATTCCATTGTTTGTCATACACCAAATTTAATCTTGGGTTTGGCTGCGCTGAAGATCCTAATGAAGATCTAAGGTCAAGGAATGACTCTTTAGAGTAGTCAATGTCGATCATTTGATCGTACACCATTATAGTATAGTAATATGGCACACCAGTTATTGGATCAGATACATCCAATTCAATTTCTATTTCATAAGTGCCACTGTTTCTTGTGCTGTAAGACGCATTGTAGTAGTTATTGCTCTCATGTTCAGCTAAAGCTGACCAGAACCAAGAATCTAATCCTCCTGCTAAATTATCATTCACCAATGAATCATCATCAGCTTTAAATGTTTTAAGCGCAAAAGTTTCTGTCGTTGCCTCATTCCAAATTTTATTAGAAATTGCTTTAATTCCAGAAGTAGTCAGCATTAATCTTTTCTGATCAATATACGGCTCTCCTGTATCAAAGAAATGGTCACCGTCAACATAATGTTCATAAGAACCCTGTAACCCTTCGTCGTAAATATCCTTCTCATAATGTCCACTGAGATTTTGATCAATATATCCTTCAACAATATCGAAAGAGTTATTATAAATATTCGAAGTCATCGTTCCGGGAACTGTAACTGAAACACCTCCGACTGTTGTAAAATCACCTCCGACAAAACCACTGAAAGATTGTCCTGCCTCCCAATAATCCCATTCATTATTAGCTGATGAACCTCCAGAATCGAAAAGACCATCACCATCGTAAAGACCGTTATTGTCCGCATCTACAAAATCTTCACCCATATCATAATTACTATTTCCATTCGCATCAATAAAATACTCTCTATCAAAATAGCCATTTAGATTTAAATCAAAATACCCTTCGGCGTCACCACCGTCTCTGATATTATTACTTAACATATCTCCATATAAACTGAATTGATCAGTTTCGTCCTCAAAAACAAAATCAGTTGGTAAGTTTCCTCCCGGAAGACTTTCCAATTTCCTATTATAATATGAAAAGATTAAGTCATAGTAACTTTGTTGGTTTATCGTGTGTTTAAAACTCACGTTAAATACCGCTACATCTGTAATAACTTCATTAGCTGTTTGTGGAGTATATCTATAAAGCCAAGAAAAATCATAATCGTGAGATCTTGATGCGGTATAAGACGTAGACACACTCATTTTTGGAGTTATTTGATAAGCTGTTTTAAAGATGATGTTAAAATTATTTTCCCTTTTTTGAGCTACGTCAAATCCAAGATTAGTAATATCAAAATCTCCAAATTCGTAATAATCCCCATCCCTATCTCCTAAATCTCTATACGACTGTGAAAATCCATTTTGAGTCGTAAGATCTGTAGCAATATAGTAAGTAGGTTTTTCTGACATGCCAGGTATAGGAATAGGACCACTAATGCTAAACTCACCTCTTGTGTAGTCCAGCTTACTATCCCCTAAGAAAGAATCCGTAGTATATTTTACATGTCCGGAAGTTTTATCTTGATCACCAATTTTCATCACAATATTCACACTTCCAGAAAGTGCATCACCATATTCTGCATCAGGTACACCTTTTTGAATATTGAAAGATTCAACATTTGCAAAATTTATGGATACCGGAGCATCTTTAGCACCCGTTGGATCTCCAACAGATATACCATCAATAACATAACTTACCTCTCCGGACCTACCACCTCTAAAGTGCAATCCTCCGTCAGCATCTTTCTTGATACCCGCTTCGTTATTAAGAACGTCTGAAACTTCAGTAACAGCTTGTGTACCCATAGTACCCATGTTAACACTCCTAACAGAAGTTGTCACATCCATTTCTACTTTTTCATCTTGGTATACTGTAATTTCCATTTCACCAATCTCAATCGCTTCTGAAACTAACTTATAGTTTTGAGAAGACGTTAGGCCTACTCTTACCTTAAGGTTGGCGACTGTCTTTGGAGAGTATCCAATGTACTGACATTTTACTTGATAAGTACCTGCTCTGACACCGATGATATAGTAATAACCATCTTCATCAGTTTCAGCACCCCAAGTTTTACCTACTACCATGATATTAGCACCTTCTAAAGGTTCGCCATTCTCATCAGTTACGATACCTTTTATCTTTCCGGTAGTACCTGAAAAAAGAATAGAGGAGAAGAGGGCGATCATCAAAATGACGATACTTCTTTTCATAGTTGGCTCCATTTGTTTATTAATTAAGTTTATATTAATAGCGCTACAAAACCTTAACTGTTTCAAGGTTTGGGATAATATAGCATGTCAAAAAAAAATATGCAAACTAAAAACAAATTTATTTCAATGAATTAGCATATGTTTTCAACCTCCTTACCATTTGCATATCTCCGGATTTTTACAATCCTATGACACTACTATATCGAAATATACAGCATTGTCCTTTTTTTTTCAAATGCTTTATATCATATTTTTTTATTTTTTTTTGAAAACTAATGCGAATAGAAATATTGAAACAATCGTTGAAACAAGAAGTACAAACTCTCTTAAAATATTTATTGAAAATTATTAAATAATGTAGGGTATTGACATTTTGAAACCAAAGAAGTAAATTTTTATCGCTATACAAACAATCATATAAAAGAAGACATTCATTATTATACTATTAAATACACAACAAAGTGAACATTTATAGTTAAACTAACAAATATACACGGAGAATTCACATGTCAATTAAGCCGCTAAGTAAATATTTGTCTATTATACTATTAAGTATAGCATTCGTTTCAATAGTTTACTCACAGGAAGCTAAACTTATGAAATCAATAGTTGATACTAAGACCGGTATTACATTCAATAACTTCAGAACGGATTCTCTGGAAACTATTTTTTACAAAGTAAAGATCGATAATGGATTAGTTTATGATTCTCCTAAAAATAATGCTGAACTTAAATATTCATTGAACATAAACTCCATTGTAGAATATTTAGAACTTGGTCCTAAGAAAAAGTTTGTAAAAATCAGACTGATAGATTCTCCTTCAAATGTAGTCGAAGGCTGGGTTAGGAAGAAAACCATTTCAAGAATGAAGTATTATGGCAGATCATTTTTATCATTTACTCAGGATAGTTCCGAGAAAAATAATATCGATAATAATTTAATTGACCCCAGGTGGATTAAAACGTCAGACTCAAAAGTTTTTTTGGAGGAAAATTTATCTGGGAATGAAGTAACTATTCTTGCCAAAGGAGACCTTGTTTTTGTTGACTCGTTATTTGTTAACTCATTATTTAACGATACTGCTAAAATAAAATATCGAAACAATGAAGGAGGTTTCATAACTGGCTTTATTAAGAGCGAAGTTCTTTCTACCTTTGCTATGATCGATAATCCCAAAACTGATTTTGATGTTTTACTGAAAGATATCAACCCTTTAGTTTTTATGTACAACCTGAATAAGAGTGGATTTATATCATATTCCGGGCTATTGATATCAAACGATTTGAAAAAGAATATTAATGAAGACAAAGTGTGTAGGGAGATCGGTGCTGATTCACTTCTATACAAATTTACATTCAGTGATGACATAAAAAATATTGTCAAAAAATACGAAAGTAAGTCTAATCCATCTAGGCACAATTTTGCCATGTTCAGAAAACTGCCGAATAAAAAAATAATTACAAGAGCAGATACTATCGATTGTCAGGTTATTGAGATAGTTCATAGGCCTAAGACAGCATCAATAACTTCGAATAACATTGAAAAGACTGATATTACCAATAAAATATCTAAATTTTATGTTCATCATTTAGATAAATTTGATATGGATATTGTTTTTCAGAAAGAAACCAACGAATATCATTGGTCATACAAGAAGAATTTAGAAAACGGTGAGTATATTGAGCATAAGTACAAGCCAACTAAGATCATTCAAAGAGTGATTGCATTTAGAAAACATGATGTCGAAAAATAATTAAATTTGTAGGGAACGCAGGAATGCGTTCCTAAATTTTATTTTTTATAGATGGCATTCCACCCTGAACCATATACGCAATAACTCCGAATACTACGATTGAAGCGGAATAAGAAAGCCAATCAGCTTCTAAAAAAGATAGTTTTTCTTCACTGATAATATCATCTTCAATCATTTTCATCAGAATTATTGAATAAGCATTATTTGCAAAATGGAATATTATCGCAGGAATTATTGATCCTGACCTTAAGGTTATCATGGTTAGTATTATTCCGAGCAATGCAGTTTCTAATAATGTAAACACATTAAGGTGCATAACACCAAACATTAAACCTACCACAACTGAAGCTTTGATAAAAGAGTATTTCTTTTCCAGCATATAGAGAAAAATCCCACGGAAAGTAAATTCTTCAAAAATAGCTGGCAAGATAGCAATTACTGCGATCAACTGCCACTGACTTAAATCTCCCAATCCGGTTTGAAGAAGATTTGCATTTTCGATAATCCTTGGTATTGGGAAAAAATAGAAAAAACCTTCTTTCACTATAGAAATTGGATATCTAGCGAAGATCCCAAAAAATAGTGCAATAAGTAAATAAATCGGATTGAATTTTTTCAGTTTGAGAACTTCCTTAAAGTTCACACCATTCATTTTCAGCATTATAGCTATGAAAAGACCCAAAATGCCTACTTGAGAATAGATCAATCCTGAAACAATATCCCTTCCCTGCAAATATCCACCTATTAACATATATGCTACTATCAAAAGACCAAATAATGTAAATACCATACCGGGTGAGTAAGTATTTTCAGAATCTTTCAAGTCAGAATCTGTTTTTAGAATAGCTTCACTATTAAGATAAGCCGAACTTAAATTTATTACGAATACTGAATATACAAAATTCACTACGATTACAATCAAACCATCTAACATTACTAGTTTATCCACTAAAACAGATTTAATAATTCCAGCAGAGTTTATTATTGGAATAAACAACAATCCTCTTTTGATCTCAACTCCTTCGAAAGTACCTAATAATGTGAGCAATAAATAAACGATCATTATAGGCATAAATAAAAGTTGTCCAGCCGTGGATGACTTTATTTTACACGAAGTAAATGTGGAAATTGAAGCTATTAGTGTTGTAACGGATATTATTAATAAAATCAGTATAAAAACATTACTCGTACTAAATGAAATACCAAAGTTAAAGATACCTGCAAAATGACCATAGACCGCAAAAGATATCATTTCTAAAAATGACATTAAAATTCCTGCCAAGAATATTATTCCTAGCTTTCCGAAAATTATATCTCTCCTATCCACCCCGCTTGCTAATAAGGATTCAAGCGTATTATTATCTTTTTCTCCGAGAATAACATAGTTCGATATCATAAATGTTCCAACCATCAATATCAATATCAACGATACCGGTAACATCATAGAGTGTCGAGAATTTTGCATCTCTTCAGCGGAAGAAGTATTGAATGAATCGATCTTTTCATTCACTCTGTATTCATTTATGCCTATTCCTTTATATCTTTCTGAGCGAATACTGTCTCTGAGTGCATATATTTTCTTTGAGATCTGTTTTGCTTTGATACTATTCTTATCGTTCTTTGCTGAGTAATGGACTTTAAAAGTGGCAACCCCGATAGAGTCTCTTTCTACATTTATCGCGGCAGGATATTCTTTCAAGAGTGAATCCAAGTCACCTAATTTTTCAACATATTCAATTAAAAAAGTTGTGTCTTGTTCTGCATTAAACTTTGATAGAACTTCCTCAGCCAAAGAATCTCTTTGAACAATCACAGTTGCTTTCTGCTCAAAAATACTTTCCATTCTTGATTCGACAACTTTATTGAGAACTCCATTCAATAATGGAAATACTATCAATGGTAAGATAAAAACAAAAAATATCGTTTTCTTATCTCTTAAAAGTTGCTTTGCTTCAAATTTGAATATCTTTTTCATAGAAGTGAATGATACGTATATTTAAAAGATGTTTCAAGACAAATAATTCGCTATTTTATTACAACAAATTTTCCGACAAATTCATAATCTGAATCTACAGCCTGAACACTGAAAAGATAAATACCTGATACAACAGCCTGCTGATTTTCATTTATAAGATCCCATGAAACACCATAATCACCGTACTGATACCTTACACCATCTCTTGCATTTCCGTTATGCCCGATGGTCTTAACAAGATCACCAGCTAATGTATATATCCGTAATACGCACTTTTCCGGAAGATTCATAAACACTATTTTCCTGTCCTGCTCAAACCATTGTCCGCCATCAGTATTCTCCCATCCCATTGCTTCATAATCCACATCATCTCTGTAAGGGTTCGGTACTACTACAACATCTTTCGTTCCTTCGATCTTTGTAGGTATGATAGATCTTCCATTCATACTTGGACTTGATTGTAGTGGGGGCACTCCACTTTTAGGTGCTCCGTAATCTGATGCTGTTACTGCAATAAAATTTTCTTTGGCATATAGTTTATTATGTAAAATGAATTTATAGTTCCAGATAACTCCGTAGAGGTCTATTAGACTTGTATCAGGTGTTGCTGTGTACGTGTAGAGTTCATCATGTGAGTGTGTGTCATACATTGACCTGTTATCTCCGAATGGAGTTAGTTGAAATATGTTATTCACATACGATATTGTAGGTGGAAATAATTCAGGGTTTGATAGAACACTATCTTTAGGTACAGGATTATCTAAGTACTCTCCTACTTTAACTACATTTTCATATCCGTAATTCATTCTATCGATACTAAATATTTCTACATATTCTCTTGGATGATCTTTTATTGATATTTGAACTTGATAACCTTCAAAATCTTTTTTTCTTGAAAATGGATCGTAAAAGAATTCCGGCCCTACGATGCCCTTTGTACCATCATCTTTCTCATAGAATTCATGTGAACACCAAGATATTATGACATCATTGTTGTCGTAATTTACTTTTATCTTCGGTGATGGTGGAGGTGGTGGTCCCGCAAAATCAGGAACTCCGTCTCCAGGATCAAGTTTACCGTTATCATATCCGTATCTTACCCATGTTCCTTGAGGATATGCTCCGTCAAGTTTATCATACTTTACCATGTAACCGTAACCTTCTCCTGTATCGGAAGATCCTGTAATACCGTATTTTCTTTCACTGTCAACCTGCTCCCTACCCAACGGCAGAAGTTCATCTTCATTCGTTGCAATATGACCGTAAGTATCTGTTATTGGTGTTGTGAAGTCGGTTATTTCAAAATCATTTTCTCCATTATCTTCACCAGAATAATCTGATCTTGTCCACCAGCAATATGTGTTTGGATCGTAGATCAGATCGGCAAACATACCGTCTTCACCTACATCTTCTCCGTACCAGCCGTCAGTTTTTGTTTCACCATATTTTGTAACAGGTGTATCATACAAAGGAATATCGTAGACCCTTTCGACCCAGGTAACATTATAGAACGTGTCATACCATCCCTGATCGTATAATGATATATCAAGACCATCTGATAGATCAACGATTGTAGTATCAGTATAATTTGGATCCTGATCTAGTGAGCTATTGAAATTTTCACTTACCATAAATGCAAGTGTTAATTTTAATGAATCACCATAAGCAAATTTCCAGGCTTTCTGATTCTTCACTCCATCTAGAATCGTTAATGTGTCTTGAACAGTATCATAGGCGACATTTACATAACTTTCATAACCTAATGGCCCGAATGATAAAAGTAAATCGGAATTTATTCCGTTTGCAATATCATTTAATAGCCTAACACTACCATCGGGAATCTCACCTCCTTGCTCTTCTCCATCTAGTATCCATGGTTGCCATTTATTGACTTGAGGGATAGGTGTTCCGTCAACTTGTGTACTCATTCCAAGATATACTTCTCTTATAGAAGTTTGATTATGGTCGAATTCGTTATTTGACATGACCATATATCTACCAATATCACCTATCGGTGTTCCTTCTGTTCTGCCACCATTTAGCGGTTCGTCTGTGACCCATAGTAAATTATCATAATTGTTATCATCGTAACCTTTTTGTTCAGATGTCAGATCATATTGCCAGTCTGAGTGGAGTCCTGTTTTCCAATGTGGTCCCCAATCAAGACTTTCACTAAACCAACCGCTATTGAATAAATTAAAGGAATATCTTAGATTTGGATTTGGATTTCTTAGAACTCTTACAGTAAATACTCCCGTTGCTCCATCCAACGGTGATCCTGCAGATGGTTCGATGATTGGAAGCCTCTCTGTAATATCGGGGTAATTTCTACCATCATTATCCGCAAACCAAATTAGATTCAGATCTACAGACTTTTGTTCACCCGTAGCAGGATCAAAATAATTATCCCATTTTTCTATAAAACCGCATATATCATCTCTAAAGCAAAATGGGGAATCTTCATTTTTAATACCAACCTCAGGAGCAACAAAAGCACCCATAAAAAAATTAAATATATCTTTCTTATCTTCATTCTTATTATAAATTGTGTAATCAACAATAATAAATTTTTTTGCATAATCGTAAGGCCAGGCATAACTATTTTGTTTTACCTCTATACCTAGTGGAATATGATCTCTCTTGTCGTAAATATCATAACCTGTGTAATTAAAACTTACAAATTTATCCGTGTACATTGTTGTAAATTGCTCTGCTGCTGTGGCATTTGGATCATAAACATCTTTAAACAAACAACTTATTTTACCTTCAATATTAGATGATTCATAAATTTTTCCTAATGTCAATCCTGTCGGATCTTCATCAAAGCCTATTGGCTGTAATTCGTGATAAAACCTGGTAAACGAAGATGCAGATGTTGAAACCAATGGACCTTGAAATAATGTGGCATCAACTCCATCAATGTTCATATGCGACGAATCAATGTAACCTCCGAACCATAACGAAGCCCCAAAAAGATAATCAACTCCCGATCCGCCCGGCATTTCAGCTCTAAGTGCAGTTTTTCCGGTACACGGATCCAAATCTTTATCTGTATTTCCTAATATCCCTCTATTTGTAATGTTCAGCCAAAACAATCCTGCTCTGTGTACTCTATTCTCAGGATAAGGCACAAATGCCTTTGAAGTTTTATCTATATTTATTGGTATTTTCTGATCATACTTAGGAGGTAAAAAACCTCTTGAAGATAAAACCATAACTGAGAATAAAAATAAGACCTTAATTCCTGTTCTAAGGAATTGCATGATTCCTCCTATTAAAGTGCATAGTACAAAGTAAGCGAATTAATTATTTTACACAAGACAAATAATTATTGTTTTTACATTTTCGCCCTCTTCTTATCTTCGTGTCTCTGTGAGAGATAATTTTTTGTTTTTATCCGAAAATAAATATAGATATTCGTCTGTTTATTTTTTAAATTAACCAAAACTAAAATCTTTTAGTTAATAACAAAGGATCACAATGGAAATCTATATCTTAGTTACAAGCACACTTACTCTTATCGTAGCAATAATTGTTCTTTTAAAAAATTCAAACTCATCTCAATCCGAAGATATTGATAAACTGATTGTAAAAAATGAATCATTGATCAAGGATGAATTCTCAAGAAACAGAACAGAGAATGCAACAATTTTCAAACAGAACAGAGAAGAGCAGAATAACTCGTTTAAATCATTTGAAGAAAAACTTGATAAGGATATTAAGGATCAGAATGATCACTTGAAAGTGAAATTTGAGAATCTGGTTAATATTCAGAAAGAATTGAATAAAACAGTTGAAGAAAAAACTGAAAAGATCAGAGAATCTGTTGAGAATAAGCTTAAAGATCTTCAGGAAAACAATACTAAAAAACTCGAAGAAATTAGAGTTACAGTAGATGAGAAATTACATAATACGCTGGAAACAAGACTGGGTGAATCATTCAAACTTGTAAGTGATAGATTAGAGAAAGTTCAGAAAGGGCTCGGGGAAATGCAATCCCTTGCAAATAACGTTGGTGATCTTCAAAAAGTTCTTACCAATGTAAAAACTCGTGGTATGATGGGTGAATATCAACTTGAAAATATACTTGAGCAGATCTTGACCATTGAACAATATGAGAAGAATGCTGTTACCAAAGTAGGATCGACACAGAGAGTTGAATTTGCTATAAAAATGCCCGGTCAAAAAGATGGTAAGTCAGTTTTTCTTCCTATTGATGCAAAATTCCCTGTTGAAAGCTACATGACACTAAATCAAGCGATTGATGATAATAATCTTCCTGAGATTACATCGGAACGAAAGAAATTTCAGGATGCTGTGAAAAAGAGTGCCAAAGACATTTACGAAAAATATATTGACCCTCCAAACACCACTGACTTTGCTTTAATGTTCTTACCTATCGAAGGACTTTTCGCTGAAGTAATGAGAGTACCAGGATTGTTTGAAGAGATTAAAAATAAATATAAAGTTATTCTAACCGGTCCTACAACTCTGTCTGCTTTACTTAATAGTTTACAGATGGGATTCAGAACTTTAGCTATAGAAAAAAGGTCTAGTGAAGTTTGGGAAGTTCTGGGAGCTGTGAAAACTGAATTTGGTAAATTTGGCGATATTTTAGAGAAAACAAAGAAAAAACTTCAAGAAGCAAGTAATGTTATAGATAAGGCTGATGTTAGAACAAGAGCAATGGAAAGAAAACTGAAAGATGTACAAGAACTTTCCCAGGATAAGACTGATTCATTACTCGGAGAACCCGAAGTAATTGAACATTTAGAAATTGAACAAGAATTATAAGGAATATAATGTCGAAACCAGGAGATGGTGGATTATTTATTTTTTTACCTGATAAACTCAGTGCAACAATACTATCTTGGCAAAAGAAACTCAATGAGACCGACAAACCTATGCCGAAGCCTCATATTACTTTGATTTATCCAGGTTGTTTTTACAAATCCGAATGGCCCGATAATAGAAAAAGTGTTGTAGAGTGCATAAAAAAATTTAAGCCTTTCACATTGGAGTTAGGTAAAATAGATATCTTTACAGATCCCTATTTTTTATGGGTGGGTCCAGGATATAATGAACAGAATAAAAAGCTTTTTGAAATGAATGAAATGCTCGTCAATAAATTCGAAGACCAAATGACAGGTCTTAATCTAGTTCCTTACACTCCTCATGTATCGGTTGGAACTTTTGTCTCTGAAAACAAACTGGACAAATCAAAATTAGAGCTTACGGAGTTACTAAAGACGAATACATTAAAATTTGAAGTTAAAGAAGTTTATTACACAATTCTCGACACAGACTTTAGATGGAAGATCCATGACCTTATTTCTTTGGGAGTGTAAATGATAATTTTAGGTATAGAAAGTTCTTGTGATGATACTTCCGCAGCAGTTTTAGAAGATGGAAAGATATTATCAGTTGTTACTCATACTCAGAACGAGCATATTGAATTTGGTGGGATTATCCCTGAAATAGCTTCACGAGCTCATTTGAAATATATCACCGAAATAATTAAGAGATCACTAAAAGAAAGCAACAAAGCTCTCGAAGATATTGATGCTGTTGGAGTTACACATGGTCCTGGTTTAGTAGGTCCGCTTTTAGTCGGAGTAAATACCGCAAAAGGTTTGAGCTACTCTTTGAAAAAACCACTTATACCTGTAAATCATATCGAAGCACATATTTTTGCTAATTTCATTGAACATGATAAAGAAATATCTACACCATTTGTAGTTTTAGTAGTTTCCGGTGGTCATACCGAGTTAATATATGTTAAGGAACTTGGAAGTTATGAACTTATTGGTAAGACTAGAGATGATGCGGCCGGAGAATGTATTGATAAAGTTTCAAAGATGATGGGACTTGGTTTTCCCGGTGGTAAGATCATTGATGAACTAGCATCTAAAGGTGATACAAAATTTCATAGATTTCCAAGAGGAATGAATGATAGTTTAGATTTTAGTTTTAGCGGTTTAAAAACTTCTGTAAAAGTTTTTCTGGAAAAGAACGACCAAGAATTCTTAAAAAACAACATTAACAACATCGCTGCTTCATTCTTGGATTCAGTGACTGATTCTCTGGTAAAAAAATTATTAAAAGCTGCCGAGAAGTATAATTGTGGCACAGTTCTACTTGCCGGTGGAGTTTCCGCTAATAGTATGCTGAGAAGTAAATTAGATAAAATTGTTAGGTCTAAGAAGATGAAATTATTTTATCCCTCTCCACAATATTGTACTGATAATGCTGCCATGGTTGCTATGACCGCATATAAAAAATATCAGTCAGACCCAACTCAAAATCTCCAAGCTCTTGATGTAGAAGCAATCCCTTTTTTAAGACTATCTGAGTAAATATTTGACTTTACTCATACCCTATTTTATATTAAAGCCATAATTTATATGAGACAATAACAATTAAAGTAGATTGACAAAATTATGAATAACGAAGAATTGATTGAAAAAATTATAGAATTAAAGAAGAAAAAGAATGCAGTGATTTTAGTTCATTCTTATCAAAGACAAGAAATTCATCCTGTAGCTGATTTTATAGGCGATTCCTTAGCTTTAGCCAGAGAAGCAGCTAAAACAGATGCAGACATGATCGTTTTCTGTGGTGTTGATTTTATGGCTGAAAGTGCTAAGATTCTTTCACCAAAGAAAAAAGTTATACTTCCTGCTGAAGATGCAAAATGCCCTATGGCTATGATGGCAAATGGGGATAGTCTCAGAGAAATGAAAAAGAAATATCCTGAAGCAGTTGTAATTACTTATATAAATTCATCAGCCGAGGTTAAAGCTGAAAGTGATGTTGTATGTACATCTGCAAATGCAGTGGATATTGTCGAATTCTATAAGGATAAGAAAATAATTTTCACACCTGACAAAAATTTAGGTACTTATTGTAAAGAGGTAACAGGAGCCGATATTGTTCTCTGGGATGGGCACTGCTATGTTCATGATGAATTTAGTATCGGAGATATCTATATTGCAAAACATGAACACCCAAATTGCGTGCTTTTAGTTCATCCTGAATCACCTAAAGACGTTCTGGAAATAGCTGACTTTATAGGATCAACTTCTCAGATAATCAGATTTGTTGAAGAAAACAAAGGACAAATGGAAGATAACGA
>JAQIDB010000149.1 GCA_027858225.1 Candidatus Delongbacteria bacterium | reverse complement strand
TTTAGTTTTGTTGAAATAGACTTTGTAATAATCTTTACTTTTGTATTCTTTGGAAGCTGGGATAAGTAAGCAATTATTGTCACATCAATGTAATTATCTATAATCACTATCGATTTCTTTACACTCGAGAATAAATCAGATACGAATTTATGTGCATCAAATACCTGACCCTCGAAGAATATTCTCTGTTTGGGGATATCTTCATGTGTTTCAAGTGCATTGAATACTTGTTCAAATTTATTATCAGTTTCTATCTGCTTTAATTCAACTCTGTCTAACCTTTGAAATATTTGAGCATTGGTTGTTAGGAATTTACGCATCTGAACAAATGTATCAACTATTTTTATACTTATTTCTGCAGCAGTATTACTTCTTAAAACAGACGAAAGCATAGCTATGCCATGCTCTGTAAAAACATAGGGAGGATTATTTGAGTGTTTTAAATTGCTTAACCGGTCACAATTTGTGACCAGTTCATTTTTTTCTGTAGTTGATAATTGAAAATAGTAATGTTCTGGGAATCGTATCAAGTTCCTTTTTACAGCCTGATTCAATGCTTTGGTTTCCACTTTATACAATTTACTTAGATCTCTATCAACAATTACTTGGAATCCACGAATTGTAAATATTCTTTCTTTTAAACTCAATTCGTTTAATTTTTCAATTTCATTTGCTTTTACCATTGTCATTACCTGCGTAAATTTAGTGATCAGTGATCAGTGGTCAGTAAAAGATAGAAGAGTTCTATACTTAAATCTTTAATTCAGCAAATCAAACATCAAACTGACCACTGAACACTGACAACTGACCACTATCATCATCAATATAAACAACGCACAGTGTCAAATACTGACCTTTTGATATTTATTTTTGAATTTTATAAATAAAAAAAAGGAACGCATCCACGTTCCTAACGATTTGTTCTCTTCAATTGTAAATTGTAAATTGTCCATTGTAAATTATTAATCCCTTCCTCTAGAAGATTTTATTATGCTCGTTAATAATTTCAAGATCTCTTTGCAATCTTTCTTAATGCTTTCGTATTGGGTTGTGTCTATATAGTCAGATTTATGAAGTAATTCCATCCAATATTCAGTCTCGTTTGCTTCTTTTAAACTAATAGCTAATTTATGTATAAAATCAGGCTTACTTTCAGCTTGCTCTGATTCTCTTACCATAGCCCCAACCGATGTTCCACTTCTTAAAATTTGTTTACTCAGAATAAATTCTTTTTTCTCTATTAAAAACTTATACAGCTTTATAATTCTCAAAGCAAAATCAAAACTCTTGTCTTTAATAATATTACTTTTCTTCATTTCTCACTCCCTAATTTCGAATTATTCTTCATCTTTCAATTGTAAATTGTCCATTGTAAATTGTAAATTGCAATCCCCCCCCTGATTCATTTCTAATATTACGGAATTCAGTAACATTAAAATTCGGAATTCCCGAACAGTTGAGATTTTATCGAGTATTTTTGAGATTATAACCAACAGAAATTTCTTTTATCATCATATTCTCTAATTGCTCTTCAGTAGGTAAATAAAGCCTATATTTTGATGCAAACATTTTCTTACTCTCAGCAAGTACTGAATACTTTGCAATCGCTTCATTCTTCTCACTGCATAAGATCAAACCAATTGTAGGATTATCATCTTGTTGTTTGTACTTCTCCTCAAAAATCCTGATATACGAATCCATCTGACCAACATCCTGATGAGTAAGTTTACCTCTTTTGAGATCTATTAACACAAAACATTTTAAAATGTAGTTATAAAATACAAGGTCAATGTAAAAATGCTCCCCCTCAAGATCAATATGTTTTTGCCTGGATACAAAAGAAAAACCACTACCAAGCTCAAGAAGGAAATTCTGTAAATTGTTAAGAATCGCAGACTCAAATTCGTTCTCCGTATATTCTGTTCTATTCTTAAGATTAAGAAACTCTAAAACATACGGATCCTTAAGAATGTCCTGCGGTTCTAATTTCTTTGTGTTCTTCGTTGCTTCTTTAATGACAGACTCTTTCTTTTGGCTCGATAATATTCGCTCAAAGTAATGAGAATTAATTTGTCTTTCTAAAGCTCTAGTTGACCAGTTTTCCTTAATAGCTTCATTCATATACCATAATCTCGCTTTCTCATTTTCTACTTTGATCAAATGACGATAATGTGTCCAGCTTAATTGTGAACTCACTACGTTCACAATTGAACTTTCGGTACTCACTGCGTACCGAATTGGAAACATGATGAAGAACTGTCGCATTTTTCTTAAATTTCTTTCATCGTAACCTTTACCAAATTCAAGTGTTAATTGCTTTGATAACTGCTTCAAAGTCTCTTTCCCATACTCTGCTCGTTTTTCTCCTTTTAGTTCATCTTCAACAATAATTCTTCCAATATTCCAGTAAGTAATCACCATCGCACTATTAACAGATGCACGAACTTTCTTCTGTGTTTCTGAAATAATATCAACTATCTGCTTATACAGGTTGTTTTTTATAATTTCAACCATATGTTTCTCCTGTTTTCTTAGAAGATACAACCCTCACAGTGTCAAATACTGACCTTTTGATATTTAATTTTGGATTTTATTCGTCATTCTGAACTTGATTCAGAATCTTTCTAAAAAAAAGGAACGCATCCACGTTCCCAAGGTTTTGATCTCTTTAATTGTAAATTGTCCATTGTCCATTGTCAATTATCCCTCCCCCGTTCTTCTTTTGGCATAGGGATTAATTTATCTCCTCAATTTTATTAAGAATATCTAAAGCTGACTTGTCCATCTTAGAAAATCCGAATAATTTCTTACCTAAATCTTTTAAAGA
>JAQIDB010000145.1 GCA_027858225.1 Candidatus Delongbacteria bacterium | reverse complement strand
GTTTTGGCTACAAATAATATAACAAACTTAGAGGCTTATTTCAATTTATTTCGTACTTATTTTACCTATATTTCAAGCATTATGACACAGTGAAAATATTTTTTCGGGGGTTTCCAGTTGAGAGTGTAACGATAAATTCAACGCAGGTTGAAATCCTTAACAGTAAAGAATATAATGTGTATCCAACTCAACCTCCTTTAAAGACAGACGGTGGAGATAATGTCGAGTTCGTAGAACCGAATGAGGATGTATATTCATCAGGATTGCTGTATCCTGAAAAGATTTATGAAATAATATCGGAAGTATACAGGTTCGGTTATCATATTGTTACTATCGAATTCTATCCTATACAATATGATACAGGCTCAAAAGAATTGAAGATTCATACAGATATAAATTTCACATTGAATTATTCTGGCTCAAGGGAATTATTTGTGCTACCTGAAAAACAAAGTGAAAAAATATATGAAATGACAAGAAATATGATAATGGCTCAGGTTGAGAATCCTAATGATATGGCTCTTTTATCAGGAGGAGCAAAGAACGTGATTGAACAAACTAATGTTGTGAATACACGTAAAGTCAATAAATCAATGCCTTTACCTGCTTTTGAAACACCCGAATACATAATTATTACATCCGAAGATTTAAAGCCGGAATTTCAGAAACTTGCAGACTGGAAAACAAAGAAAGGTGTACCAGCAATAATAGTTGATGTTGAGGATATTGAAGCAAACTATACTGGAGATCTAAAAGAGAGAATCAGAACTTATTTAAGCGAAAAATATAGTAAATTCGGTGTTTTTTATGTGTTGTTAGGAGGAGATGTAAATATTATTCCTACTGCACCAGACAATGCATACCCAAGATCATATGATGAATACTATATGGATGTTGTAGGTGATACAGGTTTAGAATTATTAGTAGGTAGAGCATCAGTAGAAGATATTAATGAAGCCGAAGTTTTTGTTTCAAAAACAATTAACTATGAAAAACTGACTGGATTGAATGATGAAGAAAGATCATATGTTGGGAATCTACTACTTTTAAACGGAATAGACGGAGAGATAACAACAACAGATGACAATGGTCAAAAATATATATATTCTGTCTATGACTATACAGATCGCGGGAAGTATGAATGGATTTCAGACAAATATGCTGAAAAAAAGAATATTAATAGTCTCAAACTTTATGAATGGACTAATAATTCTGATTATCGTACAGATGATTTACTTCCTGGAAATATGATATCGAATAGGATGAATGCTATTGATGCATTAAACGGAAATTTTAATCTGAATGATTACAATGGGAACAATACTCAAAATAATAATTTCGGAATGGTATTGCATTTTGATCATTCATCAGCAATATCATTAGGGGCTGGAGCTCATCAATATTTTGATACCAAGATCCCTCCTGAAAATTTATATAGCAGCGATGCTTATGATCTTGAGAATAATAACGGTAACACAGTATTTTCAAATATATTATTAACGGAAGGATGTAACCCTGGATATTTATTTCAAGATTGTATAGCTGAAAGACTTTTGAACAATCCCAATGGTGGCTCTGTAGCTGTATTGGCAAATGTAGAAAGTGGATTGTGGGGAACTGCAGAATTACACAAGAGATTTATGGAAGCAGCATATAATTTAAATGATTTAGCTGTATATGAGCATAGCAATCATATAAGTATTGCTCATCAAATAATGGGTGTTGGCTTTGGCAAAACATTATTCGGAGATCCCGAATTACCGATCTGGACAAAAGTACCTGAATATTTTGACAATGTAACAGTTGATATTATAAATGCAGATGGAGAAGTTGGACACATTGACAATCAAGGTAATTACACAGGTGCGTATATTACGACAGGAGAAAACCAGATTACAGTCAATACAGGAGAAACTATTGAAACAATAGCTTGTTTGAATAAGTCAGGTGAAGCATATGCCTATAATCAGTTTGAAGGCAGTATTACATTTGCATATACACCTGATACTGTGGATGGTAATATTGATCTTACAGTAACCGGGAAAGATTATCTGCCTTATGAATTACGTTTACCTCATGAAGTATCAAATCAGGCATATGTTTTTATAGAAGAAAAAATTGTCTTTGATGGGAATAGCGGTTCAAGTATTGGTGATTCTGACGGATTTATTGACGGTGGAGAGAAAATAGAATATCCTATCATTTTAAAAAATACAAGTATGAATACAATTACTGGTGTTTCCGGGAGTTTATCTACAGAAAGTCAGTATACTACTATATTGTATCGGTCATCTGCTTATAATGATTTGCCGCCAATGAATTATCAAACATGTCTTGATAATTTCATTTTTTTAGTTGATAAAGATATTCCGGATGATGAGATAATTGATTTTGTATTTACAATTACGACGGATCAAGATGTCTTTGAAGAGACATTTTCTCTGAGAGCAAAGAATTCGAATTTGCATCTGACGGACAGATTAGAATTGATGGAAATTGATCCAGAGTTTGAGCACTATAATGTAACACTTGAGATGTCAAATTACGGAAATTCCGAACTAAACAATTTATCTGTGAACATTAGTACCATCTCTTCATCAATTCAAAACATTCAGCCATCAACTCTTAATTACTTATTCATTGATTCTTTAGAAACGGATGCATCAACAGGAACTTTTTCATTTGATCTTTTTGACGGTAATCACGACGCACTGATTAATATTCAAATTGTGGATGAGAACTATAGGACTTGGCATGAGGATTTCAATACATCATATACCAGTATTGAAGGATATAATGTTGATTTGAACAGTGTTGTAACAATGTCTGAGAATAATGGAATTACATTAATTTGGGATCCATTGAAAGACCAAACTGGGAACAGTTGTAGGTTCAATATTTACAGAAGTACTGAGCTAAATGGTGAGTATAAAAAATTAAATCTGACACCAATTGGAATAAATGCAGATGGAAAAATGAGTTATAATGATTATACTTGCGAAGAATATACAACTTATTATTACAAATTCAGTACTCTGTTTGCTGATCAGACAAATATTAATGTCGGACAAATGTCTGATGCAGTAGAAACTTCAACATTATTGAGTACAGTACCCAACTGGCCTGTAAAATCAGTAAAGGCCTGTCAGTTGGAAAATGCACCTACGGTAACAGATATAAACAACGACGGTAAAAAGGAAATATTTGGAACAGGTAGGTTAGGTGCAAATGGATATGTGGTAGGATTTAATGGTGATGGAACTGAAATTACAAATTACCTTGGTGACCCGGAAGATGTTGACGGTTTTGCAGTGATTGATGGAAATAGGATATGGTCAAAATGTGCAGTTGGAGATATTGATAACGATGGAGTTAAAGAAATCGTACTGACAACCAGAAGTGCAACTCAAAGTTTGTGTGTGTATAAATACATAGGAAGTACTACAGCACCAGTGTTAATGGACTTTCCTATTGATCTGGGAACTATTCTCGCCGAACCTGTTATTGCAGACATAGACAATAACGGTATAAACGATATTATAATTGCAGATCAAGATGGAAAAATAACTGTTTGCGAGTATAGCGATATTGATAAAACAATTAAAATAAAACCGGACTGGGATCCATATAAAACTACAAAAGGCTGGACTTCAGGAGGAATTGCGGTTGCAGATGTAGATAATGATAATTACATGGAAATATTCTTTGGTGGTAGGGACGGAATATATGCATTCAATCACGACGGCACGGCTTATGGAGTGACACAACCATTTTTCTCAACCGCGAATTCTCGTGAAGCATTCTGGTGTAATCCGGTTATAGTAAATATGGATTTAAAAGGTAATCAGGAGATTGCATTCGTATCTAATATTTTAAATCTATCAGGAAACGCAACATCATCTAATGGGAAGATTTATATCTTAAACAATGATGGTTCGATTTACAACGATAGTTGGAATGGATTACCTATTTTTATGTATTACTCTGACCCTGATGAAACAAATAATGTTTTTCTTCCAAATATTTCCGTAGCGGATGTAACAGGTGATTTTGAACCTGAGGTTTTTATTGGTGGGTATGGGAAATTATACGGCTTTCAGAATTGGGGAGAACCATTATGGAATGAAATAAGTAATTCTGATCTTACAGTGGTCAAAGCAAATCCTGTTATAGCAGATATAGATGGGGATTCGAAGTATGAGATAGTTATGGCTTCATATACAAACAACCTCATATATGCCTACAATACTGAAGATGGAACACCTGTATTAGGCTGGCCATTAAAAGGAAATGGTGCAACTCCGTTTGTAGGTGATGTAAATCGCAATAATAGTAATGAGATAGTAACTACAGATAATGAGACTTCTACCATTGTTTATCAAGCAGAAGGTTCGGCAGAATATGTTGAGTGGCAAAGTTACAGAGCTAACCCTGAAAACACTGGTGTTTACAGAAAAACCTTGTATGAAGTACCGGTAGGTGGCACAATAACTTTAAAAGATCAACAAAAAGTTGTAGTCGATAGCGATCAATATATTAGACTACTTGAAAACTCTAAGCTTATACTGAATTCAGATTCTGAATTGATTATAAAAGAGGGATGCATTCTTAGATTGTATGAAGGCTCGGAACTTATTGTCGAATCCGGTGCAAATCTTGTCTTAGAAGAGGGATCCTATGTTGAAATAAATGGAAATGTAAAAATAACAGGTAATATAGAAAATATTCTCAGTAGAATAGAAGTAACTTATAATTCAAAACTGACAATAGGTGCTGGATCAAATATTGAGTTCAGGAGTTTATCTACTTTTAGAGATAACTCTGAATTAATAATTGAAGCAGATGCAGTACTGAAATACGGATCTTCAACTTCAGCACGTTGTGGACGGGGCTCTAAAATTACCATTAACGGTGGTTCTCTAATCGCAGGTGAGCAGTGTCGTTTCTACGGTGAATGGGAAGGTATTGTTGCAGGAGTCGGAAGTACTGTTTCTATGTATTTCGCATCTATATCCGGTGCTGTATGGGGAATAAATGCACAGGCTTCAGATATTAAGCTGACACGTACATCTTTTATTGATTGTGATAATGGTATATGGTTGCTAAACTGCGACAACTATGATCTATATGATTGTTATTTCAATGGAAAAGGAAGCGGTGCAGGAATCAGAATAACCGAATCAACAGGTACTTTAAAAAGCAATACTGTTCAGAATCATTCAAGTGGAATAGTTGCAGTATCGTGCTCTCCTCTTATCACAGAAAATTATATTAATGATAATGCTACTTGTGGTATTGCGTTATACGGATATAATACTTATCCTCAGTTGCTTAACCCTGCATCAACTAATGATGATTTAAACAACAGTATCGTAAATAATGGACTAACTACCACAGGTGAAAATGGTTCTCAGATATTTATGATGTACAGAGCGAATGCATACTTGAACAATGGGCATAATAACATTTATTCAGGTAATGAGAATGAAATTCCTGTTGTGCCTTGTATAAAAACAGTAAGTGATATAGGAGTCAGTCAGCAGAAAATTGAAGTTTCTCAAATAGTTGAAATCCAGGCTGATTACAACTATTGGGGGACAAATGATATAACTGAAGAAAATCGTTCGGATTATTTTAACCTGTGGGTAGATATACCAAAAGGATATACTATAGATTATAATCCTTATGCCGAAGAAGCTTTTGAAGCAGGTTTACCAGGTACTATTCAGTATAGCACAAATGAACCTCCAACTCAGGAAGAACAACTTCTGACAGTAGCAATGATGCTGGAAGACAAAGGTGTTTATGTAGCCTCTATAAAAAAATATGAAGCTATAATTGAAAAATATCCTGATTCTCCTGAATATTATATTGCGACATCAAGACTACCACAAGTTCTTGCGAAAGAAGAACTATCACTTGATCCTCTTATTAGAACTTATGATGAAGCAATCGCTTCAGAAGAGATAACTAATAAGAAATTTATTAAAGGAATGAAGATATCAACGAATATCAAAAGCAAAAAGTATGATGAAGCTATCGCTTTAGCAGAAGAGTTGAAGCTTGAAGCTGAGACAGACATGGAAAGAGATCTCTGTGATATTGAAATTGCTATATGTAATATGATGATAAATTCCCAGCAGAAAACTAACGGAAGCAGAGATGATGATCTTGCACTAATAAACAAACTGGTTGACGGATTGCTGGGAGAAGAAAAATCCGGATCTTCTGAAATAACTGATTTCATTTTACCGGAAACAACAAAACTGTTTCAGAACTATCCGAATCCGTTTAATCCTATTACACAGATCAGATTCGATCTTGATAAAGCTTATGACGTGAATCTTTCTATTTATAACGTAAACGGACAATTGGTTACAGAACTTAAAAACAAAGTTATGAACGCAGGAAAATACACAGTTGAATTTGACGGAAGCAAATTGAATTCAGGATTATATTATTATAAACTTGAAACAGGTAAAAGATCATATGTACAAAAAATGTTGCTTGTTAAATAGTATCATATGATACTTACGAAATAATCTCAGTGAAACTGAAATACATTACATTAGAGGTGGCATCAAAACCACCTCTTTTTTATATCTTTAAATTGACACATAGGGATTGTTTTTAAAAGAAAAATTAATTAGGGCTAACGGATATGGCAAAAAGCAGTGGGGAAGAGCGAGTTAAATGTCCAAGTAACCCATTGATGTTTTGCCAATGTTAGGGGTTTGTAGTGATTATCTTTCGTTGGGTTATTGAGCTATTATTATTTATACCTACCATTCCTATTTAATAGTCACCACTTATTTCAAGTCAGATTTTCCATTTCTCCACCCATTGGTTGGAGTTTTTAAATCTCGTACCGATGGTTCGAGAATTGATTTGGGATTATCTTTTACACTTAATCTATACGGTTGATTTTTTCATTTATTTCTTCAGGAGAAGGTAGTAGATTTTTATATTCAGGCGGAAGTTTTGCAGTTAAGCCGTAAGTGGAAACTCCGATTGGCATTGTACTTGATTTCAAAGAGTATTCAACGATTGTTCTACTTTTTGATTTGCAGATGATAATACCGATAGCATCATTTTCATCTGGATGTTTGATTTTATCATTAAGAACTGAGAGATAAAATTCCATTTTACCTTTGTATTCAGGTTTGAAATCACCGATTTTAAGTTCGACAGCAATTAAACTTTTAAGTTGTCTGTGATACAAAAGAAGATCTATAAAATATTCTTTACCATCAACTTCTACACGATATTGATTGCCAATGAATGTGAAATCGTTACCCATTTGCATTAGAAATGCTCTAATATTTTTAATGATAGAAGTTTCGAGTTCTCTTTCACTGTGTTCATCCGCTAAATCAAGGAGTTCAAAATTATATTGATCTTTTACCGATAATACAGCTTGATTTTTAAGATGGTCAGGTAAAACATCATCGTAATTTGTTTGATTTAAAAGATATTTTTCATATGATTTATTTTCTATTTGATGAGTTAAAACATTTTTTGTCCAACCATATTTCTTAGTTGTTAAGATATAAAAACGTCTTTCTTGATCATCTTTACACTTCTTCATTATAGCGATATTTTTAGACCAGCTAATTTCTCGTACCAATGGTTCGAGAATTTCATTTGAGTTGTATTCATTATAAAATTGAGCCATTAACCAAAGATTTGCTTCTGAAAAACCACTTGAACCTGGGAATTCTTCTTGAAGTTCTTTTGAGAGTGTAGAAACAACTGATTTACCCCAGCTCTCTTTCTGTTTATCAGATAGAGATTTACCAATGTCCCAGTAAAGATTGATTAAAGTAGTATTAACAGATTTCATTGCATCATATTGAGCTGTCCGTACTCGTTCTTTGATTTCTGATATGAATGAAATTTGTTCTTTTGAGATGGTGATTTTGTTTGGCATGATTTTACCTTAGTAGGAATTAAACTTTTAATTATTTGTTTTTATTTCTGATTTATCTAAAGGAGAAAGTATTTTTTTAAGTTCTTCTTTCATACTATTATTACTGTATATAC
>JAQIDB010000113.1 GCA_027858225.1 Candidatus Delongbacteria bacterium | reverse complement strand
TTTAATGGGTTTTGAAGAGAAAACTTATTCGTATCCTGTAACAGCTTTTTCATCCAGTAGAGAGAAACTTGATATGATGTTAGAATGATCTCAGACACAATTTTCTTGACAGTACCATTAAAAAGGGCAGGCACAAGACCTGCCCCTACAAATACGATTAATGGCATCAAAATCAAAATATTAAATCCCTCTACCTTCCCAGCATCTTCTCAAGCCGTTCTACATATTTCTCAAAAGCTTCTTTTCCTTCCTCTGTCAGTTTATACTTGGTCAAAGGTTTTCGTTCGAAGAATAGTTTTTCCACAGATAAATATCCTGCAGTCTCGATTTTTTTTAGATGAACACTGAGATTGCCGTCCGTAGCTTTTACATTTTCCTTTAGGAAATTAAAATCAGCTTCATCCACACTGAGAAGGACGGACATGATAGCAAGTCTTATCCTTGAATGGATAATATCATCGAGTTGTTTATAATCAAATTCTGCTTTTTCTTTTTGTTCCATTTTATCTCCCTACATCTGTCATCCTCGTGCTTAACACGGGGATCCAGGGGTTAGACCACAGGTTGAAACCTGTGGTTATTGGGGTTGTATCCCGCTGGGATAAATTACCCATTAATTGATAATTTAAATACCTTGATCACGACATCTGTTTTTCCACCTTCGCTGTAATTCTGTTCGATCGATGTTGCTGCGATGATATATTTACCTTTACTTCTAAGTTTAAATCCTGTTAGTTCAGGTACAGTTACAGTTGTCAGAAAGTGACCTTCTTTGTTAAATATATCAAAATCCTGGCCTTCCTCTTTAAACATACTTTCATTAACACTGACCCATAGATTTTCATTACTATCAACAAACATCTGAGTAATCGCTGATCTTAGATTTGATACTTCTTTAAATTCTATCATTCCACCCATCTGCTGAGAAACTTTTTTAAGAGCATCATTGATACCATCCATATCTTCTTTTGATCTTCTGAGTGGTGCATATTTCTTTTTTATTTCTCGGATCTTTTTTCCGCTGTAGTCATACTGGGAGATCGTGTATTTATTCTTTGAGTTATCAACAACATAAAGATTTCCATCTTTATCAAGGTCAGAGTTTAAGTCAGCTCTTTGTTGAGGAAAATTGAGTACGAAAGTTGTATCTTCTTCATTGTTTTCAATTGTCATTACTTCATCGATCTTGTACGTTAGTTCTTTGTTAATTCCTGCTTTGGAGTTTTCGATTATCTTTACTCCATCTACTTCTGTTTCTGTAAAGGGTATTTCCTTTGAACATGAGAGGAGGAGGATTAACGTGAGCGTTAGTAGGATTGTTTTTTTCATGATTAGTTCCTTGTTGGTTGAGACGTTGCAGTGCAACGTCTTTGCGGGTTGCTCCACAGGTTAAAACCTGTGGTTATGTATGGGGGTTAGATCCTGTTGGGATCAATCTAGATCTTTAAGTAGTTTTTTGTAGTCTTTATTCTCTGGATTAAGTTCAATAGCTTTTTCAAACCATTCTATTGCATTGTCATAATCTTTACTATTGAAGAATATTTTAGCTTTTTCAGTCTCAGGTAAATCTTTTGCGATAAGATTCATAGAGAATGTTATTAAGACTAAGATAGCTACGAAAATATGTTTCATCGGTTTCTCCTGCCGATCAATACAAAGTACTTTGTTTTATAAAGTGAATTTACGAAAGTTTAAAATGGATGTCAAGTATTTTTAAATTAATCGACAATTTAAAATAAATTCTCATTTCAATTTAGATAAAAATTTCGTAAATTAGTTGCTCAATATTAATACATTATATAGTAGGTTAAAATGAAAGATCACACAATTTATCAAAATCCACTTATTGAAAGATATTCATCAAAAGAAATGAGTTATATTTTCTCACCTGAGAATAAATTCAAGACATGGAGAAAGCTTTGGATAGCTTTAGCTGAATCTGAGAAAGAACTTGGTTTGAATGTTACTCAGGAACAAGTTGATGAGCTTAAGAAATATGAAAATACTATTAACTATGAAGATGCTATTGCCAGAGAGAAGGTAGTTCGTCATGATGTTATGAGCCATGTATTTGCTTACGGATTACAATGTCCTGAAGCAAAACCGATAATTCATTTAGGAGCAACTTCTGCATTCGTGGGTGATAATACAGATCTTATTCAGCTTAAAGAAGGAATTCTTGAAGTAAAAAAGAAGCTGGTTCTTCTGATTAAAAGGATAAAAGATTTTGCTATTGAAGAAAAAGACAGACCTACTCTTGGTTTTACACATTATCAGGCAGCTCAAATAACTACTGTTGGTAAAAGAGCATCGTTATGGTTGAATGAATTTGTTTTAGACTTTGAAGAACTTGAGCATAATTTAGAATCTTTAAGATTCAGAGGTGTTAAAGGAACAACTGGTACTCAGGCATCGTTCATGGAGCTTTTTGAGAACGATGAAGAAAAAGTAAAGAAATTAGACGAACTTGTTACTGAGAAGATGGGTTTTGATAAGAAATACATCGTAACAGGTCAGACTTACACTAGGAAAGTAGATTACAAAGTGCTTTCTCTCCTTTCAGCAATAGCTCAGTCAGCGCATAAAACTACAAATGATATAAGATTATTACAGAACTTGAAGGAAATAGAAGAACCATTCGAGAAAAGTCAGATAGGTTCATCTGCAATGGCTTACAAAAGAAATCCAATGAGATCTGAAAGAGTTGCATCACTTTCTAAGTTCGTAATGTCACTTACAAATTCAGTTGCTATGACAGCTGCGACACAGTGGTTTGAAAGAACTCTTGACGACAGTGCAAATAAAAGACTTTCAGTTCCAGAAGCATTTTTAGCGATAGATGCGATTTTAATTATCTTGAATAATATTTTTGACGGTATGGTCGTTTATCCTAAGCAGATCGAGAAAAGATTACAGTCTGAAATTCCTTTCATGGCAACAGAGAATATCATTATGAATGCTGTGAAGAAGGGAGGGGACAGGCAGGAACTTCATGAGAAGATCAGAGAACTTTCTATGATAGCAGGTAAGAATGTAAAAGTTGAAGGTCTTGAGAATAATCTTCTTGATCTTATCGCTGCTGATAGTTCATTCAATCTTTCGATCGATGAACTTAAAGAAATGACTGATCCAAAGCTGTATATCGGAAGAGCACCTCAGCAGGTTGAAGAATTTATGAATGAGATCGTTGACCCGATATTGGAGAAGAATAAGGTAGAGGATGTTGATATCGCGTTGAATGTTTAATGAAAATTCGCAATTGCAAGGGGTTGAAACCCCTTGTCCCAAATTGTAGAGAAAAACCGTAGGGGACGATTTCTTATCGTCCTCTTTTTTTATGTGTTTTTATTTTCAAAGGGTCACTATGTGACCCTTTGCTGTTTGTATATTACTTGTATGTAGGACAAAAAGATAAAAATTTCAAATTGCAAAGAAGCATTTAATTCTACATATTAAATAACATAATTTTGGAGCATACAATGAATATCAATTTTGACAAAATATTTTTAGATAATGAAGGAAAACAAAAACAACCGGAAGTTATAGCTGAATCGATATTACTTATTAAGGATATTGGGCAGAGTTATAGCATTAAATCATCAATGTTGAATTGGTTGGTTGAACATGGATTTAATACATCGTTTCTTCCAGAGATTAGATCGATTTATGATCATGCCAGAGAAATTACAAATACCGGTCCCGGAAAAGAGATAAGAGAAGAGGATTTTATCGTTCTAATGGAACGAGGTGATATTGAAGGGCTTTTGCCTAAGTTCAGAGAGAAGAATTTTAGAAATTATAAGAAGAATTTATTAAGATTCATGGATTATAGAGGTCTTATCACAGGATCAAAACTTCCGAAAAGTGTGGTAGAAGATCTGAGAAAGAATAACTTATCAGAAAATGCATTAGAAGAAATTGAAAAATATATTAACTCATATGATTTATATTTTAAAGGTCAGATATTTGATAAGGCTATCAAAACTATAGATAAATTAAGTGAACAAGCAGAATTATTCTCTCTTACTTTTTATGATAACGAGATATCGGTAAAAGAGAAAGCATTTCTGAGTAAATTAAATACTCAAGCTATTGACTTTAACAGGGATGGAAAATACTCATCTTTATCAAATGCTCTTTCAGGTGATAAAGAAACAGAGATCAAATATAACGATCTTGATTTGTATGTATCAAATTCTCCATTGGATGAAGCTAAGAAGATAAAACATTTGATTCTGGATAAAATAACAAATTCTGGCTATTCAACTGATGATTTTACTGTTGTCTGCTCAGATAAAGATCTATATACATCTATGAATAATCTATTTCTAGCTTCAAAAATCCCAGTTTATTCAACATATTCATATAGTGGGAGTAATATTTCTACGGATATTTTAAGAGTTTTGATTGCAGGGATAGAAGGAGATACGCAAAAGATATTAAATTTCTACAATCTGAATCTTACTGATGAACCGTTAGCATTTCCTGATGTCTCAGAATATGATCTGAAAACACTATACTCCAAGTTGATACCAAGAACAAGGGATGCAGAGGTTCAATCTGATCTGAAAATGAACTTCAAGATAGAAAAGGATGAAGAAGCCCGTTGGGCTAAAGAGAAAGTTGTAAGAGATTTTATAAAAGAACTGGATATCAAAAATGATAAGCTTGGTGTAAAGAAAGGGCTGGATAGACTTCATTATAAGCTGAAAAATCTAAAGAAAATTTTAAATAAAGACATAGATTTTGACCCTTACCAATATGAAGAAGTTTTGAACAAGATATTCGGAGAAAATATTGTATTCTCTGAGATGCTTGAATATTTATATCTAATTTCAGCAAAGTCAGCTAAGATTACTCCGAATAAAGAACAAAAAGGTGTCAGAATAAACATGATGAATGAGCCTGTTTCTGATTCAAAGTATATAATATTTGCAGGACTAACACAGGATAATTTTCTCAAGACAGGAAATTCTATTAAATTCTTACAAAGAGAAAATTATCAGAATCTTTATAAGTCTGTATATGGTATTGATCCAGACCTGACATTAGTAGAAAATTTCAAAATATTTACATCCGGAAATATAGAAAAAGTGGCATTCTTTGTTCCACAATGGGGTGATGAAGTAATTCCATCCACAAAGATAGATGACCTACTAAAACTTTTTCCTGCACAGAAAGCAAAGATAAAGATTATCACAGATATTAAAGAATATAATCTCAATGAACAGGAAGATCTGACCCAGGAATTTAATTATAGCATTAATGACTTAATAAATAACAAAGATCACTTGAAGGAAATACAGGTTTATAAACAGATTGAATCTTTAGCCAATGATGAGTTTAGCATAAATTATACAGACGGAAATATTGAAAAATACCTTTCATCTGCTTCCAGAATAGAAAGTTTTATGAGCTGTCCAGCAAAGTTCGTTCATGATCTTAATTTGAAGTATAATGAAATAGAAAGTCAGATGCCGTTTACTAAAGGTAATTTCTTTCACGATGTAACAGAGCATTTTATAAGATTTTATAAAGGTAAAGAGTTATTAAGCGAAAATGATTACAATGACCTTGTAGGTATTTTAACAAATAATAAAACTCCTGATAAAATTGCAGCAAAAAGATATGGAGAGTTTTCAGAATACTACTGGACAGAGATTTCCAATGAAAAATTTACGGAAGTATATAAGATTCTCAATGAAAAGATAAAAGTATCAGGTGTTGATGAAGAGATTGAAAAGTATTACAAAGAACAGATGGAAAACAACCCGTATGCAAATCATAAGCTTGTAAAGCAGAAGTATGCTATCATAAATTTCCTTGCTAGACTTATCATGCAAATGGGACCAACTCCTGTATCGGTAACAAATAGCTTTACTACAGAGGTAAAATTCTGTGACATGATAGTCAGTACTGATCATGAGATAAAGATCGGAGAGGGTTATATTGATTTTATGTTCATAGACAATAAGCAAACTGTTCAGATAATTGATATTAAATCGACTATAAAGTTCAAAAAATACAATGAAGAAATAGAAAACTATCAAAGGGTTCAAATTCTGCTTTACAGAGAAGCTGTTTTAAAGCAGATGAATGGAATAGGTGGAGTTGACTTTGACGTGAGTCCTGGTTGGAGAAATCCTGACTGTGGAATTCTTCCGAAAGATTATTTCACTGTAAACAATGCTTCAGGTGAGATTAGTTCATATTATCTATCAAATGAATCACCGTACTTGGAGAGCTGTGATGATGAAGATTATTCAATATTTCTGACTAAGCTAAATGAAAGGCTTGGAAATCATAAGAAGTTTTTTTCTATAGCAAATTCAAACTGTGAATATTGTTCTCTTGGTGCATCATGTCCAAATAACGAGCAGTCAAAATTTGAAAAGATCGAAGGTTTTGAACCGGATCTGAATGAACCACTTCCAATACCGGAATTCAAGGAAATCATAAGCAGTTCAAATGAGCCTAAAGCTAAAGAATATATCATGTTCTCAGGAGAAAAAGATAAAGCTATCAAAGCATCTGAAAATGTAATTATAGCAGCAGGTGCAGGTGCGGGTAAGACTGAGGTACTTTCTTCAAAGTATGTTCATCTTCTGGTTTATGAGGATATCGACATTGAAAATATTGTTTGTATTACTTTCACAAAGAAAGCTGCAGGGGAGATGCAGAACAGGATCTATAGAAAGCTGGACACCGTTATTCAAAGTAAGATTTTCGTAGCAAGTGATCGTACTAACGATATCAATAAATATAAAATGACAGAAAAGCAGATAACTAAGCTTGTTCAGAGTAAGAATAAGTTCTTTGAGAAAAATTTAATTTCCACATTTCATTCATTCTGCAATGACCAGATTTCAAAGTACGGATATTCAAGTGAAAATTTAAAGATGTTTGATATTGACCAGAGTATATCTGAAGATCATCAGATCAAAAAAGAGAC
>JAQIDB010000012.1 GCA_027858225.1 Candidatus Delongbacteria bacterium | reverse complement strand
ACGTCTTCGCCTTCTTCTCTTTCGATGAAGCCAAATCCTTTAGCGCTGTTGAACCATTTAACTGTTCCTTGTTCCATGGAAACAATCCTCTTCTATTTTTACCAGTTATGTACCTCTTTTTTTTCAGCCCACTTCAAAAAGATCATAACGATTATTTTTGATCTTATCATTGTGATTATAAGCTTTTTACAGCCTAAACAACAATAGCGAGAAAACAGTGTACAGTTATTTACGCAACGAATATACTACGAAAATGACAAAAAAGCAATACAAATATTAATTGTCATATAGCAAGTCTATGAGTTACGAGCTCCACCGGTTCTTCTGTTACTACTTTGAGTATTACCACCGTGACCACCTTGATTTCCACCAAAACCACCTCGGTTACCGCCATCACGGTTACCATGAAAGCCTTTTTCATTTTTTGGCTTGGCTTCATTCACTGTTAATGTTCTGCCGTTAAGCTCAGTTTCGTGCAATCCTTCGATAGCAGCTTTAGCTTCTTCATCGGATGCTATCTCAACAAAACCAAATCCTTTGGATCTTCCGCTGAAACTGTCTTTAACAATTGCGCAAGATTCAAGCTTTCCATAAGATTCGAAAACTTGATTCAAGTCTTCTTCTGTTGTATCGTATGTTAAATTTCCAATATAAATTTTCATCTCTTTCTCCTTTGTTATATTTATCCTTACATAGTTATCTGTTTACAAAATATAACAATAAATAATGGTAATTACGAGGATATTATTTCTTTGCTACTTTTACCTTACCTTCAAATACCATAAGATCAGCCATTCTCTGAGCGAATTTAACAGGATCTTTCAAAGGAGATCCCTCAGCAATTACAGCTTGATCATAAAGTAATTCAGCATATTCACCAAGTTTAGCATCCTTCTTATTATTTTCATAGATGGATTTCATAACATCAAGAATAGGATGATTCGGATTTAGTTCAAGAATTCTCTTAGATACAGGAACTTCTTGGTTCATAGACTTGAATATTTTTTCCATATGAGGAGAAATATCATTTTCATCAGAAACAAGACATACTGCACTCGAAGTTAGTCGGTTAGATATCTTAACGTCTTTAATATCATCTTTCAATGTTTCTTTTATATTATCAAGAACAGATCCGTATTTTTTCTTGTTACTGTCTTTTTGTTTCTTCTCTTCTTCTTTATCTTTTTCGTCAGCAAGATCTATCTCTCCTTTACCAACAGATTTTAATTTCTTTTCCTTATACTCTGTAAGACCTGTAGTAATGAATTCATCTATAGGGTCTGTAAAGAATAGTACTTCATAATCTTTCTGCTTGAATTTTTCCAAGTGAGGTGAATTTTCTACTGTTTTTCTGCTTTCACCTGTGATGTAATATATCTCTGTTTGACCTTCAGGCATTTTTTCAACATACTCAGCAAGGGATGTAAGTTTTCCGGCTTCAGTTTTTGAAGATTCAAAAAGAATAAGGTCTGATAATTTTTCCTGATTGGCATGATCTGAGTAAACACCTTCTTTCAACACTTTGCCAAATTCAGCATAGAACTCAAGATATTTTTCATTCTGCTTTTCCTTTAATTTTTTCAGTGTTTCAATTACCTTTTTTACAAGATTCTTCTGGATCTTATCTAAAGTCTTATCTTCCTGTAATATTTCTCTTGAAACATTAAGTGGAAGGTCAGCTGAATCAACTACACCCTTCATAAATCTCATATACTCAGGTAAAAGATGCTTGTTGTCTTCCATGATAAAAACATTTTTTACATACAAACTTACACCTGTCTTAGCTTCTCTCATGAATAGATCATAAGGTGCTTTCTGAGGGAAGTAAAGAAGAGCTTTGTAAGAGAGCATACCTTCAACATTTAAGTGTATCTTTTCCAAAGGTTCTTCATAATCATGAGAAATGTGCTTGTAAAACTCATTGTATTCGTCTTTTTTTACTTCTTTTGCAGCTCTTTGCCATATTGCTTTTTGTGAGTTGATAGTTTCATCAGTATATGTTGTAAGAGCTTCTGCACCTTCGATCTCTTTACCGTCTTTATCCTTAGGCTTTTCTTCTCTTTCAATAGTCATATTGATAGGAAAGCTGATGTAATCTGAATATTTTTTTACGATCTCTTTTATCTTCCATTCAGATGCGAAGTCAATATCCTCTTTATTTAAGTATAAAGTAACCTCAGTTCCTCTATCTGACTTTTCAGAATCATCTACAGAGAATTTTTCTTTACCATCAGATTCCCATCTAACAGCCAAGTTATCTTTTCCGGCTTTTTTTGTATTAATAACGATTTTCTCAGATACTATGAAAGCTGAATAAAAACCAACACCGAATTGACCGATAAGGTCAGCTTGTTTCTGGTCGCTTTCTTTCATTTCTTTAAGCTTGGCAAAGAATTCTTTTGTACCTGATTTTGCGATTGTACCAATATTAGAAATAACTTCATCTTTTGTCATACCTATACCGGTATCAGTTATTGTAATTGTTCCTGCATCTTTGTTGAAGTCTATCTTTATTTTGTATTCATTGTTACCTTCAAGAATCTTCTTATCGATCAATCCTTCAAGTCTGATCTTGTCAAGTGCATCAGATGCGTTGGATACAAGTTCTCTGATAAATATCTCTTTGTTAGAGTAAAGAGAATGTGTTACAAGTTCCAAAAGTTGGCTAACTTCGGTTTTGAATTTCATTGTACTTTTAGTCATTGTTGCTCCTTTATATTATTTTGTTATTATCAATGACTTTACTCATGCAAAAACAATGCCATAATTTGTCAGGCATGTAATTAAATAAAATATGTCAAAAATTAGAGAAATATGTCAGGGAAGTGGCAGAGAAAAAAAATATTGGGTTATATCAAAATTGAGAATGTTCAAATTTACGAAAATGCTAAAGCATTCGGACTGATAGATGATTACGTTGGTGCCATTTTGCCAAAGTTGTAAAAGTTTACAACGGTCATGGAAAAAAGCATTGGTGATAAGCGAATATAACTCTCCAAGTAACCATTGATGTTTTGCCAATGTTGTCTGTTGTTCTTGGGGGTTTCTTTTTTTTATAGTCTAAACTTGCCAATAGTTCCTGTCATTTTAAGATAAGAAGATAAGGCTAAATAACCTTACCTTACCAAAGCCTAATTTGCCTAGGAAAATTACCTATACTTATTACCCTACTTGATGTTCATACAAATGCTGCTGAAAATGTATAAATGTTTCTCTGATACTTAGAATATCTCCAAGTTCATTTTTGGCATCGTGTATAGCCTTGTATTTTAAAATTAACAAATCACTGAGATTCGTTTATTCAATCATTCCTTTTATTAGATAAACCTGATACCAGTAAAAGAAAGCTTCAGGGTTTGACTTCTTCAATTTATTCAGTTTATTAATATCCGGGTTTAGTATCGTCAAATCTTTTATTTCAGTGGGATTTTTATATCGTATGAATTCAGATTTATTATATTCGATTAAAGTTGCAAGATAAGCAGCTCTTGAAGCATGAATAATGGCTTTATCTATATGAAATGCCTCTGAAAAGATATACGCTTTCAATTTTTTTATTCCATCTTGAAGGAGATCGAAATTACCTGTACCTAATTTGTCATTCGTTGAGATACAAAGTGATGTCTCGACAATATCATTAATAACAACTGTCAAATCATCTGATATATTTCTGTATTTCATTTCAGTTTCAGCAATTTTCTTAAATGTACGACTCACATTTTCAATATCACTTGTTTGCTCAAAAAGGTTTCCGATATCATACAACTGTTTGATAATTTCCATTCCCATACTTTCAGATTTCTTCTCATATGGAATACCTGTTGTGTTCGGAGCAAAAGCAGTGAGTTTATCACCGATAATATCATCTACAGATGGTATATTAACTTTTAAAGCTGAGCTATCCAGTTTTATAAAAGGAGATTTGATTTCAACTGGTAATAGATTATCATATTTATTTGATTCTATTAAAATATCTAAGAGAATATGGTCTTCGGTAAGATTGCTCTGGTGAACTGGTTTATAGAAAAATTTATAATGGAGCTT
>JAQIDB010000159.1 GCA_027858225.1 Candidatus Delongbacteria bacterium | reverse complement strand
CAGAACGAAAAAAAGGAGAAGAATCTTTGCGTGCAAGTGAAGAAAGATTCCGTAAAGCTATTACTTTAGCTCCATATCCAATAATGATTCACTCCGAAGGAAAAGTACTACAATTATCTAAAGAGTGGAGTAATCAGACAGGATATACTATTGATGACATACCCACTATAAAAGAATGGACATTAAAAGCATACGGTAAAGATGCTGTTCCGAGTCAGGAATTTATTGAAAATTTATACAAAATTGATAAAACACAATACGACGGTGAATGGAAAGTAAAAGTCAAAGATGGCAGTTATCGTATTTGGGATTTCAGCAGTAGTCCAATAGGCGAATCAGAAAATGGAAATAGAATGGCTATGAGTATGGCTTCTGACATTACTGAACGAAATCAGAAACAAGAAGCTCTAAAACAAAAAACAAAAGAGCTTCAGGAATATTATGACCTTATGATCGGAAGAGAATTAAAAATGGTCGAACTTAAAAAGGAAGTTAATGAGTTGATGAGGAAACTCGGTAATACTGATAAATATGAGATATAAAAGTATTTCCAATATACTAAAGTAAATTTATTTTCGGAGGATTTTTGACTAACCAAATTATCATGTTTAGTACTCAAGCAATTTTGATCGCTATCTTAATCTTAGTATTATTCAAGCTCAGGAAATATCTAGGTTTGTCTCCACTTTATGTTACTCTTGGAGTTTTCCAACCAATTCAAGTCTTGTTGGCTTCTTCAATTTACGTCGAGATCATTCCTGGAGTGATAATCAGCCCCGGGTCTGTAATAATGTTTTCTGCAAGTCTATATGCTATTCTGTTGGTCTATATTCGCAATGATGCAATTGAAGCCAGAAAAGTAATTTATGGAATTATGATCGCAAACCTGGCTATGACATTTCTTCTCTATATTTTTGGAATTCAATTAGGATTCTCAAGTACATTAAACTTCCTGAATTTACCTCTGGGAATATTTAATCAGGGAGCAAGAGTGATGTTATCAGGAACTTTTACACTTTTTGTAGATGTTCTTTTGATCATCTTCGTGTTTGAATGGATAGGTAGGATAATTAAATATACTTTTCTGAGAATCTATGTCACAATGAGCATAATTCTGACAATTGACACACTGTTATTCGCTACAGGTGCATTTTTAGGACAACCCAACTATACTTCAATTATAACTGCAGGGATTTTTGGCAAGGTTTGTATAGCAGCATTTTATTCTATATTTTTAACATTTTATCTGCGTTTCTGGGTATCAGATGATCATAGTAAAACTGAAACTACTAAACCTTTAAGAGATATATTTTATGCTCTTACATACCGAGAAAAATATGAAATAGAAAAACAAAGATTAGTAGTTGTTCAAGAAAGTACATCTAAAGCTATAAAGGAAAGTGAGGAAAGATACAGAACTCTATACGAAGATTCTCCAGTATCACTATGGGAAGAAGATTTTACAGAAGTTAGAGCATATATAGATAATCTGAGAACAAAAGATATTGTTAATTTTAGAGAGTATTTTTCTAATAATCCAGAAGAAGTAAAGAAATGTTTGAATTTTGTAAAAATTATAAATGTAAACCAAGCTACATTAAAACTTCATAAAGCAAAATCAAAGGAAGAATTGTTAGGTAACCTAAATAATATATTTACTGAAATTTCTCTTGAAACTTTCAGAGAAGAATTGATTCTCATTGCAGATGGTGGTAGTTATTTTGAATCTGAAGGTCAGGTAAAGACTTTATCTAATGATATAGTAGAAGTTGATTTGAAATTTACAATAATATCGAAGGATGATGATAGAAATAATAATTGTGTAGCAATGTTAGCGATCTCGGATATAACTGAACGCATTAAAGCAGAAGAAACAATGAAAGAAAAAACAAAAGAGCTTCAACAATCTTATAACATGATGATCGGTAGAGAAATTAAAATGGTCGAGTTAAAAAATGAAATTAATGAACTTCTCAAAAAAGAAGGAAAGAAAGCCAAATATTAACTACCAAGGTATTAAGATGAAAAAAAATATACTCATAATATTTGTGCTTCTTTTTAGTTTAGCAAAACTATATTCTAATTATACTAAAATAGTGGATATTCATTCAGCGTCAGAATATGACTATCCCCCGTTCTGCATTGTTGCTGAAGATAGCATTGCGGATGGTTTTTCTGTAGAATTACTAAAGGCTACTTGTGAAGCTATGAAAATTAATATTGACTTCAAAGTTGGTGCATGGAGCAAAATAAAGCAGGAACTGGCAGATGGTATGATCGACGTATTACCTTTGGTCGGCAGAACACCTGAAAGAGAGGATCTTTATGATTTTACATTCCCTTATTTAACGTTTCACGGTGCTGTCTTTGCTGTTAAAAATGATGTCTCAATTAAAACTTTAGCAGACCTGAAAAATAAATCAATAATAGTTCTAAAAGGTGATAATTCAGAAGAATATGTAAAAAGAGAAAAACTTTCATCTAAGATCATTTCCGTTTTGACATCCGAGGATGCTTTCAAAGCTCTTGAAAACGGAGAATGTGATGCGGTTATTGCCCAGAAAGTAATGGGTCTTCAATTGATCGATCAGCTTAAGCTTGAAAATATTGCTCCTTTAAATATTAAACT
>JAQIDB010000064.1 GCA_027858225.1 Candidatus Delongbacteria bacterium | reverse complement strand
GTATATATTGATTATAAAGATGATAAGAAATTAGGAAAGTTCACTACTGAACAAGGAAAGATCATTCCTAGAAGAACATCAGGTGTTTGTGCAAAGCATCAAAGATTACTTACTACAGCGATTAAAAGAGCAAGAATATTGGCTATTATGCCTTTCGTCGATAACACTGCAAGATAAAGGAGTATTACATGTTAATTATATTAAGACAAGACTTAAATAGAGTTGGAAAGGCAGGGGAGATCGTTAAGGTTAAGGATGGTTACGGAAGAAATTTCTTAATTCCTAAAGGTATGGCTTATCCTGCAACAGATTCATTTCAGAAAGTATATAATGAATCTACAAAATCAAAGAAGTACAAAGAAATTCAGATCAAAAAATCAGCTGAATATCTTAAATCTCTTCTTGATAAGAAAGTTGTTACTATTGAGATGAAAGTTGGTGAAGATGGTAAACTATTCGGTTCTGTTACTTCACAGCATATTGCTGATGATCTAAAGAAATCAGGTATTGATGTTGACAAGAAGAAAATCGTTCTTGAAGAGAATATCAAGCAACTTGGAGAGTATAAATTACTGTATAAATCTGCTTCAGTAGAAGATGCTTTCATCAATGTACTTGTAAAAGATGAAGCTGGTGATAAGAAACCTATCATTGAAGAAGAAGTTGTAAAAGAGACTACTGAAGAAGTAGTTGAAGACAATGAAGGCGTTATTGAAGAACTTGAAGAAGATGAAAAAGCAGAATAGATAAACTTTTTCACACAGAAATAAAAAAGATCGATTATAACAATCGGTCTTTTTTTTGTCCATCACATCAATTATTTCACAAATAAAAAAGGCGATCAAATGATCGCCTTTTTTTTCTATCTAACACTTTCAACAAGGTTTTTGAAGGCCTCAGCATCATGAACTGCCATATAGGCAAGAACTTTTCTATCCAGCTTAATTTCTTTTTCAGATAATTTGTGCATGAATTCAGAATATTTCATTCCGTTTAGTCTTGCAGCAGCATTGATCCTGACGATCCATAGTTCTCTAAACTTTCTTTTTTTAACTTTTCTATCTCTGTAAGCATATTGTCCAGCTTTTTTAGTTGCATCTAATGCATTTTCAATAAGCTTGGATCTTCTTCCCCAATAACCTTTAGCAGCCTTTAAGACTTTCTTTCTACGGTTACGGGAGGCTACTCTGTTGTTAGCTCTTGGCATGGTTTACTCCTTGGTTTACATTTTTTGTTTCTTTTTTCGGAGAACTAAACTCCTTTTAGAAGTCTTCTCATATTCTTAGTATCAGCAGGTGATAAAAGACCTTGCTTTCTAAGACTTCTTTTTCTCTTTGATGATCTGTTTGAAAGAAGATGGCTTGTAAAAGCAGAAGGTTTTTTAACCTTTCCTTTTGAAGTAAGCTTCATTCTCTTTCTTGCAGCTCTGTGTGTTTTTACCTTGGGCATGTTTTCCCCTTCTTGTTTGTTGTGTTAGTTGTTTTACTTGTTGTGTTAGTTACTTATGATTATTTAATTATTTCTTAGTAAGTATCATCGAAACTCTTCTAAAGCCTTCTTGTTTGATCGGTGAATCAAATTTTGCGATATCTTCGAGGAATCCAAAGAAACTTTCCAGAAGTTCCCTTCCCATTTCTCTATGTACGATCTCTCTTCCCCTGAATTGAAGAAAAACTTTTACTTTATTTCCCTCTTCAAGGAATTGTCTGGCTTTTTTTGATTTGATCTCAATATCATGATTGTCAATATTTACAGACATCATTCTAATTGTTTTCAATTCAACTTTATGCTGTTTCTTTTTCTGTTCTTTTTCTTTCTTAGCAATCTCATAACGAAATTTCCCGTAATTTATAATTCTACAAACGGGTGGTTTACCTTTAGGAGCAATTTCTACAAGATCTAAATTTTTAGATGCTGCAAGTTCAATTGCTTCTTTGGCACTCATAATCCCTGCTTGATCACCATTCTCATCGATCACCCTGATCTGATCATATTTAATAAATTCATTGATTCTTACGCTAGGTACTTTAGGCTTTCTTGAGTAATTTTTCTTAATGCTACTACCTCTCTATTGATTAAATTCTAATTTATATCCTTCAGGTAATTTTCGAGATTTTACCTCATCCTGAAGTTTAGAGATAATATCGTCTAAACTTAATTCTCCGACATTACCTTTTATATGTTGTCTTACAGTGAATACATTTGTTTCTACTTCTTTTTCTCCGATAACAAGCATATACGGAGTTTTTTTAATACCATCAGCTTCTCTGATTTTATATCCAACTTTTTCTGATCTGTCATCAAAATCAACTCTAAAACCAAGAGATACCAATTTTTTGTAAACATCTTTGGAGAAATCATTAAATTTATCACTTACAGGTATAATAGCTACTTGTACTGGAGCCAACCACAATGGAAAGAATCCACCAAAATGTTCAATTATAATACCCATAAATCTTTCAATAGATCCGTAAAGTGCTCTATGGATCATGATGGCTCTTTTTTTATCTGAATGTTCATCAATGTAAGTTACATCGAATCTTTCAGGTAAGTTCATATCAAGTTGAATAGTGCCACATTGCCATTCTCTGCTTAAGGCATCATGAATTTTGAAGTCTATCTTAGGACCGTAGAAGGCACCATCACCTTCATTGATCTCATATCCAATTCCGTATGCATCAAGTGCACCTCTAAGACCTTCAGTTGCAGTTTCCCATGCTTCGTCAGTTCCTATAGATTTTTCAGGTCTTGTAGAAAGTTCAAGATGATATTCTAATCCAAAAGTTTTATATACTCTTGCAAATAATTTAATAACTCCAATGATCTCTTCAGTGATTTGATCCGGAGTCATAAATATATGTGCATCATCCATATGAAATGCTCTTACTCTGAACAACCCGGAAAGTGCACCACTGAATTCATTTCTATGATCAAGTCCTATCTCACTAGATCTTACGGGAAGATCTTTGTAAGAATGTAAGTCTGAATTATATAGTAAAATTCCACCTGGACAGTTCATTGGTTTAATTACGAATTGATCACCTTCAATTTCGCTAGTGAACATATTATCTCTGTAATTTTCCCAGTGACCTGATTTTTCCCAAAGTTCTCTCTTTAGAATAACCGGTGTCTTTATTTCTTCATAATCATCTTTGGCATGCTCTTCTCTCCAATACTCAATAAGTTTATCAAAAACGATAAGACCATTTTTCTTAAAGAATGGGGATCCTGGAGCTTCAGGGAAAAAACTAAATAAGTTTAATTCCTTACCAAGTTTTTTATGATTTCTCTTTTCAGCTTCTTCTCTAATCTTAAGAAATTTATCCAATTCCTCTTTATCAGGGAAACTAATTCCATAGATTCTTTGAAGCATTTTATTATCGGAATTACCTCTCCAGTATGCACCGGAAGAAGTAAGTAAGCTTAGATTCTTAACTTTAGAAGAATTTTGTAAGTGAGGTCCTCTACAAAGATCTACAAATTTACCGAGAGTATAAGTTGAAATAACTTCTCCCTCAGGTAATTCTCTGATCAATTCAGATTTGTAAATCTCACCTTGTTCATCGAACATCTTTAAAGCTTCTTCTCTGCTGATCTCATTTCTTTCGAATTTGATCCCTGATTTGATTATCCTAGAAATTTCTTTCTCGATTTTTCTCAAATCTTCATCAGTGAAAGGTTCAGCTTCAAAATCATAGTAAAAACCTTGGTCTATTGCAGGACCTATTGCCACTTTGACATCAGGGAATAGATTTTTAACTGCATGAGCCATAATATGAGATGAAGAGTGCCAGTAAACTTTTTTTGCTTCTTTATCGGCAAATGAATGGAAAATGATACTTGCATCAGAGTTTATCTGATGATCAAAGTCAACAACTTTTCCATTAACCGATACAGCGATGGTCGTTTTAGCAAGGCTTTTACTTATATTCTTAGCTACTTCAATAGCCTTAATGCCCTGTTCAAACTCTCTGCTGTTCCCGTCTGGAAATGTTATTTTTACCATTTTCTCCTTCCTTTGTTTTGTTTAATTACACACTTGTATTAATACAAGGAAGTGAATATAGTTCAATATAGCTGTTTAGTCAAGAGAAAAATGATTTTAAATGTGGCTAAAAAGACACTAATTCCTTATATTTCCAAACTGTAAAATAAAAGAGACTAATATGATACTAAACGAAAAGCTGGCAAAATATCTTGATGAACTGTTAAAGTTGGACCTTGATGATACAGAAGATCTCTATTCTTATTTGGTTGAAAATAAATTTCCAATCGTTGGAAGGGATACAGCCAAATTTCTAGCTCAGATCGTTCTTATAAAACAGCCTGAAAAGATACTTGAGATAGGTACGAACGTTGGTTTTTCAGCTTTAACTATGGCAAAAGTTCTGGGAAAGGGAATGATCTATACAGTAGATTATAGGGAAGACCTTCAGAAGCAGGCATTAGAGAACTTTAAGAAATTCGCGGTAGAGGATAAAATCAAAATCATTAATGGAAGAGCTGAGAAAATGCTTTTCAGGATCGAGGATAAGTTTGATATTATTTTCATTGATGCTGATAAGAGAGGTTATCCATTGTACTTGGATTATGCACTTGAGCATATTAACGAAGGTGGAATAATATTGGTAGATAATCTTTTTTGGAAAGGCTCTGTTTATTCTCCGGAAAGTTTTGATCCTCCGAAAACTGCTGCTCCAACGCTTCAGGAATTTAATAAAAGATTTTCAACTTTAAATGGGTATAAATCTCAGCTTCTTGCTTTAGGAGATGGATTGGGTATGGCGGTGAAACTAAATTAACGATTAACTATAAGCTATGAGATATAATATATGATAGAGGAACAAGAAAATATAGAAAATTTTGATAACATTCCTTTCGAGGAACAAGAGAAGCACGGTTTTATGATGGGATTATATTTATCAGTCTTAATGCTGATAAAAGCTCCGAGAGATTTTTACTCAAAGATGCACATAAACAAAGGGTTGAAATTTCCGATTATCTTTGTTTTGATAATGCTGTCAATAAATGTGTTTTTCACAGGATTTTATATAAATACAGGTTTGATTGAGTCACCGGCTGAGCAATTGAAAGTAGCTATGCAAGATAATCCTGACTTTATAGATCCTGATAGTGAATTGATGAAAACTGAGATAGAAGATCCTTCCATTTTAGATATTTTACAAAATTTACTACTAAATTTTGTGCTGTTTTATGTACTTGTCTGGGTGTGGCATTTTGCTTTATCTATGACAGGAGTATCTGGGAATGGATATGAGGCTACTTTCAGGGTGCTATCCTATTCTATGGTTACAAATTTGATAGCAATAATACCTTTCAGTAATCCATTTTTTAATCTGTTTGTTTATCTCTGGTGGATATATTTGATATATGTCGGGATTACAGAAGCTCATGAAGTTTCGAAGAAGCTGGCTATCAAAGGAATGTTGCTGTCTATTTTTTGCAGTTTTATGTTGTTGGTTTTTGTGTTTTCTATGGCGATGTAGGGAACGGTTTGAAACCGCCCCCTACATAAAATTACACAACGCTTGGTGAATAGTTGCTCGCAACTAATCCTGCAATCATATATGCGATTCTCTCCAATTGAAATCCGAATAATTCGGTACCAATTTTATTCAAGAAATCGATCTCCGTCTGCTCTATTCTGTTATCAGACATAACAATAACGATAAGATAATTGAACATCATTTCAGCTTCCTGCTGGATAGAACCTTTGTTCTTTTTAGGATCAAGTAGATTATTTATAGAATCATTGAATATCTCATTAACTTTATTGCCTTTTATCATTTCATCAAGGAATTCTTTCGGGAAAAGAAGATAATTTGCCAGTGTTTCTATGATAGCTTCTATCTCTACATTGGTAAGTTGTTTATCTATCTGAGCAGTAATCAATCCAGCTGAAGCAATAAATCTCATTCGGTGAGTATCATGCTCATTGCCCATTAAGAAAAATTTCTGCAGTATCTCATTCATCTTTTTAGAAAGTGTCTTATCAGCTTTAGTTTTTCCGGTCTTTGCAATATGCTTGTACAATGCTGATTTGCTGAACCGGTCAAGAGATATAACCCTTAAAGCAGGTATAGGATGAGAAATTCTCTGTGAAGACATTTCGTTTATATGTTTTTCAAGGTTTTCCTCATTCTGCTTGATAAAAGCTTTAAGATTAAAGTCGATAATATTCTTAGGAAGTCCTGAGATAAGTTTAAAAAAACTTGAAATAGCTTTTTCTACATTATTATTTGCAATAAGTCCGAATCTATCAGCTGAAAGTTCACAAAGTTTTCCCCAGAAAAGATATTTCTGCTTCAATAATAGATTGGGAGATTTATTCTGAAAGATAAAGCTCATCATCTGATTTATTTTATATGTTTTCGTTACAAGATGTCCAATCTCATGACCTATAACAAACTTCAGTTCATCATCATCCATTTTATCTATTATCGTAGAATTAAAAGCTATTCTGTGAGGAAGTTCCTTATAGTTACTAGGAATAGCAAAAGCATTCATTTCAGGAGAGTTTACGACGAAAAAATCAATCTTATCACTGAATTTGAGGGTCTTTTTAACATCGTTACAGAGTTTGAAAAGTTTAGGCGTCATTTCTTTGGTGATCTTAAAGTTATAACTTTCCATAATCTTTGAATAACTGTCAGAAGCATTCATTACCCTTGCGTCTATCAGAAGTTTTAATATTACGTTACCCTGTATTATCCTGTTTATTTCTTCTCCAAACTGCTTTTCCAGGTCCAGTCTTATTTGATCGTATTTCATGTTTATTTTCTCCTATTTTATTTACATTTTCAGGTCAGACGTAAAGCCTGACCCTACAGTGGGTTGGGACAAGGGGTTTCAACCCCTTGCAGTTACGCTTTCCTTTTTCTCGTAAATATTTTTATCAATCTTTTTCTGTTAGACAGCATTATAAATGTTAATGAATTTATCAGCAATGATATAAAGAATAATACGAAAGCATTATAGATTGATGTGTTAACATTCTTATCTACGATCGGAAGTACTTTTTCACTACTGAACATAGGATAAAATGATTTATGTCCTAATTGCTCATATTTTTCATTTCCTGAAACAATTGCTCTATGGATCTCTCGATTACCATAATTTGACATATATTTTTTACGGATAGATACCATTTCATTATTTAGAAGATCATATTTTCTCTCTTTATATAACTCAATATCTTCTTTATTTTTATGTTTAGATTTATTCTTGATCATTTCATCTAATTTTCTCTGATGAGCATCTTTTTTCGGATGATAACTATTGTATGAATCCTGCAATACCATTAAACCTTCATAAGCCCATCTTGAAGGCATAAATTGGCAAATTTCTGGTATAGGAGAATTCTGGTTTATTGTCAGCGACGTATTGAGTTCTTTGTACTGTATCAATGCACCACCGAAGATTATTTGTGGTATCAATATCAACGGAACTATGTTCTGCACAGCTTTTACTGTTAAACCAGGAATTGATGAAATAAAGAAGCCTAAAGATATACCTGAAATGGATATTATTGTCATAAACACCAAGTACTCAAAGAATAATTCTCTGATCTCAAGCAAACTGAAACTTACGGCTAAATACAAAATATTTTGAATTGTTGCAAAGAATAATTGAGTAAGAAATTTGGAAATAAAATACCGTTTATACTTAACATCAAGCATTTTCTCTCTTTCAAGAACTTCCATATCTTTAATTATTTCATCGGAACTGTTCACCATAGATAGGAATATTGTGATGATAACAGTTAAAAAAAGGAAGATAGGCATGTGAATATTGTTGTATAGAGTGTATTTATCAACAGGCACATATCTTAATATAAAACCAACAATAAATGCAAGAATCGGAGCTTCTAAGAAAGTTATTAAGATGTTAGATTTATTTCTTAATTTATTCTTGAAATTTCTTGTCAGCAGAGTAAAGAATTGTTTTATCTTTCCTTCAAGATCGAAATTTCGTGATGGAACATCATTCACTAGATTTCCTGCAGGTATCTTTACTGACTTTAACTCTTTAAGGTGATCTAAATATTTTTCTTTCCAGTGATCAGGAGAGAATTTTCTTTCAGGAATAATACTACCATCAATGTCTCTCAGGGGTTCTTCCAGGCTATCAAGAAGTAGATCCGGATCGATTCTATTATTGTCGATATTTTCAATGTCAGTATCAAACTTATCAGAAGTATCTTTAAAATATTCCAAAGCGTTTTGAGTATTACCGTAATAAGCTAATTTGCCACCATTATCCAATAGAATTATCTTATTGAATTTATTGTATATCTTATAACTTGGTTGGTGGATAATCGTGAATATTATTTTACCGTTCTTGGAAAGTTTACTTAACAGTTCAATTACTTTTTCACTGTCTTTTGAAGATAGTCCAGAGGTTGGTTCATCGAAAAAATAAATGTTAGAATTTGATAGAAGTTCAAGTCCGATATTTATCCTTTTTCTTTCACCACTGCTTAATATTTTATCAAATTCAGTTCCAACTCTTGTATCTCTTTTTGTTGTCAAGCTGATCTCTTTGATCACACTATCAACTTTTTCTGATAAATTTTTTCTACTTAATTTTGGGTATCTTAATTGAGCATTGTAGTAAAAGTTTTCAAAGACAGTCAGATTTTCAAAGATCACATCATCTTGAGGTACGTAGCTGATAAATCTCTTTATCTTCTCATAATATTCAAATAAATTAAAGTTGTCTGCATATATTTTACCACTCTGAGGTTTTATTTTACCACTTAGGATCTTAAGCAGAGTAGTTTTTCCCGCCCCACTTGGTCCCATTATACATGTTAGGTCACCATGGTCAGCTTCAAAAGATACAGAATCAATAGCTTTTTCATTGTCAGCAAAGTAATACTCTAAATTCTTAGCTCTATAAGTAATATATCTAAAATATGTTTTCTCAAAAAGTTTACCTTCCAAATTAAATTTGAGAACATTTCCCTGGATAAAAATTATATCATTGTCATTCAATTCAAACAGTTTTTCCTGCTTGATTTTTCTACCTAAGAAAGTCGTTTGTTTGTTTATCTGAAAATCTTCATTATTCCTTATAATCCAAACCGGATGGTAACATGTTCCTGTATTGAGAAAATAATTTCCATTTTTTAATATTATCTTACCGTTCCATTTGATCTCAGATTTATCACTAATATAAATATCTGATCCTGAATAATTTGATATTTCATATTCTGTTTTTCCTTCAGTGAATCTTATATATTCATTTTCGAAGAACTCTTGATATTTTAGCTTTCTGATATTTAAATAACTTCCATTTATTTTAACAAAATCATTGATATTTACATAAGTTTTATTTTCATTTTCCACATCATTAACCGAAATAATAGTTTTTTTGTCAATAGTTTCTAAAATGATCTTTGAACCGATAAAATCAAGTTTAGCAATACTGGTACTATCCTTGATTTTTACTAAGTCTATCTGTTCGTTAATATCGTTCAAGAAAAAATATTTGTTAGGATAAATGTTATACTTTATCTTTAAATACAGTTTTATATCTTCTGAGCCAATGGTGTAATCGTTAACTGTTAGATTGCTGCCATAAGGCATTTTGAAGGTTATTTTTTGCTGCACATTAAATTTATTTATCTGAACTGCTGAATTTTCATCAAGTTTTATCAGGAAGTAAAATTTTTCCAAGTTGAAAACAATTAACTTTAAACTACCATAAGGAAGATATACATCACTATTTCTCTCATCATCACTTATCAAAATATATCGGATATTAATATTTTTATAAGTATCAGAGTATTTGAAATTTCCATTGAAGATAGATTCAACCAAGTTGAGTTCTTCATTATTTATTCCAAGTAGTGAAGCTATTTTCCTTCCGGTCTTAAGCTTAGAATCACTTACTTTACCGAGTAAATATATAAATTCATAAATCTTAAAGAGTATAAATATTTTTTCACCATAAGACGTACCTATATCTTTATCAATGTCGTATGATTGCAAAGAAACATATGATTTTTTGAATTCTTCAAATTTTTCAAATAAATAAAAAGCAATCATGTCGGGATAATTTACCCAGTAGAATTCCAACACATATGCATATTCAGTTTCAGTTAATTCTTTTTCTACAGAAGCAACAACTGCAAATAATTTAGTAAAATATATTAGTCTGGAATTTTCAATATTCCTGATAGTCTGCTTATCAGGTTTTATTTTATTTTCAATATACTCATGATATTTCTGAGCTAATATTTTTGAATTTACCATATGTTTTGCCTTGTTAATATCGAATCCGGTCGGACGTAAATCCCGACCCTACAGGAGTTGTTTTTTTATCAATACCCCGACTGTTTCAACATGATATGTATGTGGGAACATGTCTACCGGTTGAACTTTCTCTAATTTATATCCACCCATCTCGAATAATTGTACATCTCTTGCGAATGTGGATGGATTACATGATACATAAACTATTTTTTTGACTTCTGAATTAATTATGGAGTGAACCACTTTTGGATGCATTCCGTCTCTTGGAGGATCAGTTATTATAATATCAAATTTTTCTTTAAAGATCTCACCATCTTTGGCCAATTGCATCAAGTCACCTGAAACGAATTTGCAATTTGTAATATCGTTCAATTCAGCATTTCTCTGCGCATTTACAACAGCAGCTTCCACGAGTTCAAAACCGGTTACAGATTTTACCTGCTTATTTATATATATCGCAATAGTCCCAACGCCACAATACAGGTCAAGTACATTTTCCTCACCTTTCAATTCTGCGAATTCGACTATTTTATCGTAGAGTTTTTCTGTTTGCCCAGGGTTCACCTGAAAAAATGAATTGCTGCTTATTTCAAATTTATATTCTCCAATATAGTCCAATAGAACTTCCTGTCCTTTGATCAGTAAAGTTTCTTCACCGTAAGCAGTACTGCTTAAACGACTGTTAATAGTATTCATAAATGAAACTATCTCAGGGTGATTTTCCATCAATTGATCTGCAACAGAGCCTATAATATCCAACTCTTTAGATTTTGTTACCAGATTGATCATTACTTTATTCTCTGTTGTAATTCTCATTACAAGATATCTCAAAAATCCGGTATGTTTCAAGAGATTATATGGTTTAAGACCTGAGCTTTTCAGAATTTGCCGGAGAGATTTATACACGTAATTCAATAATTCAGGTTGATGATAGCAATATTCTACATCGATTACCTTGCTATAGAATTTTGGTGCATGAAAACCTAGAGAGAATTTGTCATTGTCAAATCCTTCATCTTTTGACATATAATATCTTTCTTCAGAGAAAGTAAATTCCATTTTATTTCTGTAGTGACTTGAGTTATCAGCCTTTACTATTGGAAGAAATTCATAGTCTTTGACTTTGCCAATGCGAGTAATGCAATCTTTGACAACCTCCTCCTTGATCCATCTTTGATAGTCGTATTCGACGTCTCGGAGTTTACATCCACCACAAGTAGGATAATATTTACATTCTGATTCTGTTCTATGAGGTGATTTTTCCAGTATTTCACTAGCAATTGCTTCAATATAACCTTTCTTTTTCTTCTTAATGAAAGCCATTACCTTTTCACCAGGTAAAGCTCTTTCAAGCATCACTGTTTTGCCATTATATTGAGAAAGAGTTTTCCCGCCATAGATAGGTTTCCCTGCCTGTACTTCGATGTTTTTATTCTTTTTATCTGTCATTTTGTTCCTTTTATTTCAAGGGGTTGAAACCCCTTGTTCTCATTTGTCATCCTGAACTTGATTCAGGATCTTTATCTCCACAGGTTGAAACCTGTGGTTATGGGGGTTATATCCTGTTAGGATAATGTCAACCCAATGGTTTCGACTCTACTTACGCTTCAATAATACGATTGCTTGTGCTGCGATGCCTTCCTTTCGGCCTTCAAACCCTAAAGTTTCCGTGGTGGTAGCTTTAACTGAAATATTATTTATTGAAGTCTCAAGGCAATTTGCAATGTTATCACACATCTTAAGGATATGGTTCATTAATTTTGGTTTTTCACAAATTATTATTGAATCAATATTACCAATATGATAACCTTTGGTCTTTACAATATCGTAAACCTTTTTTAAAAGTAACATACTATCCATATTTTTGAACTTGTCATCCGTATCAGGGAAATGCATACCAATATCACCAAGTGCCAAAGCACCCAATAATGCATCTGCTATTGCATGTAAAAGAACGTCTGCATCACTGTGGCCAAGAAGTCCTTTTTCGTAAGGGATTTCTACTCCACCAAGGATTAATTTCCTATTCTCTGCAAACTTATGAACGTCATAGCCTAAACCAACTTTTATCATATGTAATTCCTTATATTAGTATTATTTTAGATTATAGAGTTTGGTTGTTCACTTCTTCTTAGACTCTATTAGTATTTTTTCTCCTATAAATACTATATTTATTGATCCCTCTCGTTCTCCTGAGGGATCTTTTTTTCAGACTGTTGAAAAACTTCGTATATCTTCGTCGAATTGTGATTTCTTCAATGTCACTTAGGTCATCTAAGCTCCATCTCGAAATAACTTCTTCTCC
>JAQIDB010000011.1 GCA_027858225.1 Candidatus Delongbacteria bacterium | reverse complement strand
AAGCTCCATTATAAATTTTTCTATAAACCAGTTCACCAGAGCAATCTTACCGAAGACCATATTCTCTTAGATATTTTAATAGAATCAAATAAATATGATAATCTATTACCAGTTGAAATTAAATCTCCTTTTATAAAACTGGATAGCTCAGCTTTAAAAGTTAATATACCATCTGTAGATGATATTATCGGTGATAAACTCACTGCTTTCGCTCCGAACACAACAGGTATTCCATATGAGAAGAAATCTGAAAGTATGGGAATGGAAATCATCAAACAACTATATGATATCGGAAACCTTTTTGAGCAAACAAGTGATATCACAAATGTAAGCCGTACATTTGAAAAAATTGCTAAAACAGAAATGAAATACAGAAATATAGAAGAGGATATAATTGTTGTTTTAAATGATATTGTCCAGACATCGCTTTGTATCTCAACGAATGACAAATTAGGTACAGGTAATTTCGATCTCCTTATAGACGGAATAAAAAAATTGAAAGCGTATATCTTCTCAGAACCATTTCATATAGATAAAGCCATTATTCATGCTTCACGAGCAGCTTATCTTGCAACTTTAATCGAATATAGTAAATCTGAATTCATACGATATAATAATCCCACTGTAATAAAAGATTGGTCGATAGAAAATCAGGATATTAATAAACTGAATAAACTTAAGAAGTCAAATCCTGAAGCTTTCTTTTACTGGTATCAGGTTTATCTGTTAAAAGGAATGATTGAATGAACGAAGCTCAGTGATTTGTTAATTTTAAAATACAATGCTATACATGATGCTAAAAATGAACTTGGAGATATTCTAAGTATCAGAGAAGCATTTGTATGAACATCAAGCAGGAAAATAAGTATCGGTATTTTTCTAGGCAAATTGGGCTTTGGGAAGCGAAGTTGCAGTGCAACATCTTAGGTAAGACTTTTCAGTAATTGACTAGGTACAAAACTATGACTATTCAAGAATATTTAACATCAATTGATAAACGATATAAATCCGGTATATCAAGAGAGCATGCTTATCGTAGTGATCTTGAGAGTTTAATTAGGCATTTAGCACCGGATGTTGAGGTAACAAACGAACCTGCTAATGTTACCGACTGCGGAAATCCTGATTATGTTATTACGAATAAGAAAATTCCGATTGGTTATATTGAAGCAAAGGATATTGGTAAAGATTTGAATAGTAAAACTTATAAGGATCAATTTGATCGATATAAGAAAGCTTTGGATAATCTTATTATCACTGATTATACTTTTTTTCGGTTCTATCAGAACGGTGAACTTGTTGATGAAATCAGGATCGGTGAGATACACGAAAACGCTATTAAACCGATAACTTATAATTTCACAAGATTTGAAAACCTTATCCGTAATTTTTGCATATTCATTAGTCAAACTATAAAGTCATCAAAAAAACTTGCTGAAATGATGGCAGCAAAGGCTCGTTTACTACAAAACATTTTGGAAAATGCAGTTACAACCGATGAGATATCTCAGGATAACACATCTTTAAAGGGTCAATATGATACTTTTAAAGAAATCCTTATCCATGATCTTAATCCAAAGGAATTTGCAGATATTTATTCTCAAACTTTAGCTTATGGAATGTTCGCAGCTCGTTTGCATGATAAAACTTTGGATGATTTCAGTAGACAAGAAGCAGCTGAACTTATTCCAAAATCAAATCCCTTTCTAAGAAAATTATTTCAATATGTTGCCGGTTATGATATAGATCCAAGAATTAAAACAACCGTTGAAAATCTTGCTGATGTTTTCAGAGCAACCAATGTTGATGCTTTGTTGCATAATTTCGGTAAAAGTACACAAGCAAATGATCCTATTATTCATTTCTATGAAACTTTCTTATCTGAATATGATCCAAAATTAAGAAAATCAAGAGGTGTATGGTACACACCTGAACCGGTCGTTAATTTTATAGTTCGTGCCGTTGATGATATTTTAAAGACTGAATTTGGTTTATCACAAGGATTAGCAGATACAACAAAGACTAAGATAAATGTTCCTAATCCTGGGGGAAAGGGAACAATTGAAAAAGAAGTTCATAAAGTTCAAATACTTGATCCTGCAACTGGCACAGGAACATTTCTTGCAGAGGTTGTTAAACTGATATATAACAAGCATTTTAAGTCAATGCAGGGTGTTTGGTCGAGTTATATTGAGAATGACCTTATACCTCGTTTAAATGGCTTTGAATTATTGATGGCTTCTTATTCAATGGCTCACTTAAAACTTGATATGTTATTGACTGAAACAGGTTATAAGCCAACTAAGGATCAAAGGTTTAATATTTATCTTACAAATTCTTTAGAAGAACATCATCAAGACACCGGAACACTTTTTGCGAATTGGTTAAGTTCTGAGGCGAATGAAGCAAATCATATAAAGAGAGATACACCGGTTATGTGTATAATTGGAAATCCACCTTATAGTGGTGAAAGTTCTAATAAAGGTGAATGGATCATGAGTTTGATGGAAGATTATAAAAAAGAACCAGGTGGAGTTGAAAAGTTAAAAGAAAGAAATCCTAAATGGATAAATGATGATTATGTGAAATTTCTAAGATATGGTCAATATTTTATTGAGAAGAATGGAGAGGGAATCTTAGCATTTATCAATCCTCACGGATTTTTAGATAATCCTACTTTTAGAGGAATGAGATGGAATTTGTTGAAAACATACGACAAGATCTATACTCTTGATTTGCATGGTAATAGTAAGAAAAAAGAAGTTTGTCCGGATGGTTCAAAAGATGTGAATGTGTTTGATATTATGCAAGGCGTAGCAATAACAGTATTTGTAAAAACAGGTAAGAAGAAAACGAATGAATTAGGGAAAGTATTTCATTATGATTTATATGGTAAACGGGAAGAGAAATATGATTTTTTGTTTAATAATAATTTAAAAACTGTTCCATATAAAGAACTCCCAAATGTAAAACCAAATTACTTTTTTGTGAATAAGGATTTTGAAGCTCAGGAGTCGTATAACAATGGATTTTCAATAAACGAATTATTTATAATAGCTAGTGTTGGAATAGCTACCTCAAGAGATGGATTTGTAATATCTTATAATAAAAGTGAATTATTGAATAGGATAAATATATTTTGTGATATTACTAAATCAGATCAAGAGATATATAACGATCTGAATTTAAAAGATAATCGAGATTGGAAGCTACCTCTGAAAAGACAATCAGTTATTAATGATGATACCCGTTTTGAAAAAATAAAGATTGTCGATTATAGAGTCTTCGATCCTAGATATATTTTTTATCATAAAGATGCTATCGATTTTGGCAGAGAAACAGTAATGAGAAATATGATTCAAGACAATATTGCAATTATTTGTAATAGACAATGTAGGATGGTTAATTATCAGCATGTATTTGTTTCAAGGAATCTAACAGATTTACATATAATGGAAACAGCAAACGCCTGTCCAAATCATTTTCCTCTTTACCTATATCCTGATTCAGATAACGAATTAGAAAATCAAGAACGAACTCCAAATCTTAATCTTGAGATCGTGGATCAAATAGCTAAGAAAATAAATCTATCATTTACAAACGAGAAAGAAGAAACTAAAAACACTTTTGCACCAATTGACATCTTAGATTATATCTATGCAGTATTACATTCACTTTCATACAGAGAAAAATATATAGAATTCCTTAAAATTGATTTTCCTAGAGTTCCATTTCCTAAAGATCAAGACACTTTTTGGAAGTTGGTTAAACTAGGTGGAGAGATCAGACAAATTCATTTATTAGAATCTTCAAAGGTTGAAGAATTTATTACAAGTTATCCGGAAAGTGGGAATAACATTGTGGATAAACCAAAGTATATAGATGATAAAGTTTATATCAATGATAAACAGTATTTTAGTAGCGTTCCTTTAGTTGCTTGGGAGTTTTATATAGGTGGTTATCAACCGGCTCAGAAATGGCTTAAAGACCGTAAAGGAAGGGAGCTGAGTTATGAAGATATAAAGCACTATCAAAAGATCATTGTTGCATTGACTGAGACTGATAGGATTATGAAAGAAATTGATAAGGTGGGGGTTGAGTAGTGGGAGATACAAAAATGGTTGAAAGCAAATGAATAATTTCAAACTTTCTAGAAATCAAGATGCATACCCAACAATAAGAGGTTTTACTTACCAAGTAAAAATTACAATTCTTAGATGGTTGGATTTGAAGAGTGAAGAAATATTAGAATTAGAATGTGGAGAGGATATTGATTATATATGTGAAAACTATCGTAAATTGGAGCAAATTAAGCATAGAAATAAGAGAATAACTTTAAATTCCGATTGTTCAAAAGAAGCCGTTTTTAATTATTACAATCACCTTAAAACAAATAGAAGTAATAATATAAAATTTTTGTTTATTACAAATGCTAATGTAACCAAAGAAAAAAGATCCAATTATTTAAAAGAGTTGTCAGGTATTGATTTATGGAATGAAATGAATTCTTTCAAACTAGAAAAGGATCATATTCAAATTGGAATTCAACAAATAAAAAATACAATAATTAATTATAAAAAAATAAAATCAGATAAGAACGCACTGTTTACTCAATGGAAACTGGAAATCAAGAAGAAGAATATTACTTTTTGGAAAAAGTTTATATTGAATTTTGAGTGGCTAACTAATTTTAATTCGTTTAATGAAATTGATGAGTTATTAAAAAGTAAAATAAAAGATAAGTATGTATCTTCAAATGCTGATACAGTTTATAATAAATTATTTGTTTATGTATTTAGTATTCTATCAAAACAAGGTAAAAAAACACTAAATATTGATGATCTTGTAGGTATCATGCAGAAAGAACTGTCCGAGCAAGATAAAGAAATATTTCTTAAATTTTGCGAATTCGATTCTAAATTAAAAATTATTTCAGACCGTATTTGTAAAATAGAAAATAAAGGTTTGCTCAGTAAAAATAGACTTAAGGAATTATGTAAAATAAATTTAGAAGAATATAAGAATGAAATTAGTTTTAATGCTTCAAAAATAATAGAAAGAAATGAATATATAGAAGAATTTAATTCTTTAATATATGATGAATCAATAATATTCTTAAAGTCATATTCTGGGTTTGGAAAGTCAACCCTAGCATTTCAGATTTTATCTAAATACATCAATTCTGGCAAAATTGGAATTAGAGTACATCAGAATACTATAGAAAATAATTCTGTTCTGTTGAGCAACCTAGTATTGAATGAATTAAAACGT
>JAQIDB010000173.1 GCA_027858225.1 Candidatus Delongbacteria bacterium | reverse complement strand
CAGTCTGTACTTTATCAGCAAACTCATAAATAACAATTCATGTCATTACGGATTCGCTTTCGGTCGACCACAAGGATTCGACCCTACAGTTTATCTCTCATATCTTATCACTTATCACTTATCACTATTCTTCCACTACATATTTATCAATATAGAATTTCAATGACTGTTTTGAAAGTTTAATTTCATCAGCAAGAGGGAAATAGAATAGATACCATGGCTTCTTTAATTTGATTAATGTGTACAAGAAATTATTCTTAATCTTGAATGAGAATAAGTCAACTTTTATTCCGGGGAATAGGTTTAGCATATTTTTTACCATGCCCGCTGTTTGATCTCCGGAACTTTTATTCAGGAAATCAAGCAAATATTTTGCATCTCCAGAAGATATCTTAGAGATATTTACTTCTCCGTTTAAGTTTGGATTATTTAATATATCCAAACCTTGAGAATTCAATGCCATTGTTATGTTCAATTCGGTGGAGGCTTCTTCAGAGTTCTCCTTGTTAGCCAAATAATAAGTATTCATCCCTGATGCCATGAAACTCAAGTCAAGCACAGCTCTTTTCATAATGCTGTCATCAAGCTTTCCTTTGCCAAGATCTAATTTCACGAATCCCGTAGCATTCCCATCAAGTAGCTCGAAATAATATCTGTTTATAGTCAATTGATTATCTTCATAGTACATATCAACATCAAGGTTTTTCATTTTGTCTTTTAGCATCGGATGATGAATTTCTATCTCATCGGCAGTTATAGTGGATGTTGGCAATCCGTACTTCGCATAAGTGTCTCTGTTCTCAGAATATTCTCTAAAATCTATATCATCATCATACATTTTCTCGGTGATAAATTCAGCTCTGGAAATATCATATTCTGGAAGTTTCATAGTTAAATTGAAAGGGAATTGAATGTTCATATTGTTTATCTGAGCATATTGAGTTCCTGCTGAATCTAGTTCTATTCTGGTATTAAAGCCTTTAATTCCTTCGATATGGTTAATCGTATACACATAGTTGGTATCACCTGATATTTTGGTAGTTCCTGAAATAAAACCTTTAATGTTTTTCAGCTGAGAAACCACAGGATATTCTTTTCTGAGACCGATATTATGCTGAAATTCTAAATTAAAGGAAGGGACTTTTGTTGAAATATTAGCTTTCCCAGTCAGTGATGCTGAAGTATTTATATCAGGTAATTCTATAACTGCTTTGTTTATTCTGATCTCACCACTTGTAAGGTACGTGATCGAATTTTCAATATTTATATCACCTTTTATGTCATAAGACTTAAGTAATCCATCATAGTCAAAATCGGAAATATTAATATCTCCAACTAGGCTTATATTATTTTCATTTGCGATTATCTTTTCATTTATTTTTAAATAGTTTTTGATTAGGATATTATCATGAGATAGATTTTCTATCTGCATACTTATATCAGCATTACCACTGCCTGTCATATCAGCATAGTTGAACTTTCCCTGGGCATTAATCTCAAATTGTCCTTTATCAATGGTTGTATGTGCTATAGCAGGTTCTTCAGTTTGTTTTGCAAGATTTAAAGTTCTTGGAAGATCAATTTCAGCCATAAAATTACCAATGTCTAGAATGCTGTTCTTTAAATCAAGATTAACTTCTGAAATATTTATTTCACTAAAGTCAGCTAGTTGTATGTTTAGTGTATCTAAAAGAATTATTTCGTCAGCAAATTTCTTTAAATTAGCGGAGAAATAGCTATTAGCTTCAAAATTATCAATAGGGGAATAGATATTATCATATTCGCTCAATTGATTGAGAACCGTATTTAATTTTAATTTATTATGAACTTGAGCATTCTTCATATTAATTTCTTCACTGAATGATAATGATAGACCACCTGGGATTGCTTCGGTGATATTGGATAGTTCCAATCTGTTTCCGATCAGTTTCAGGTCGAGAATTAGTTCTTGAATAATAGAGTTCGTTGAATAGTCCGTTAGTTTTGAAAGGTCAATATCAGCATTTAATTGCATATTACCGTTCAAAATATTTCCAATGGTTATAGCTAACGCAATATTGTTTGGTTGATAATCCTCATTAAGTACAGGTATAATCTTAGTCTTAAAATCGTTCATTCTGTATTGGTTGTTCTGCACCTTTGCTGCTAAGTCACCTATCTGCGTATCAAATGATATAATATTTTTTTGCAATTTTGGATCTATAGTATTTAAGCTCAACTCAAAATCTAATTTTGAGATCAAGTCATTTACTACAGTAAACATATCTTTTTCTCGGTATGTTGTTTTGGAAGAATTTAAGTGTGCGGTACCTGTTACTTCGGTATTTCCAGAGGATACTTCATGATACATTGAAAGATCTTTTATCAGAAATTTAGAATCGGTTAAAATAATAGGTGGTAATTCTGCAAGATTATTTTCTTTGACAATATCTAAAGTCTTAGCTAAATCAATTTCTAGTTTACTCAAAGAGATATCAACTATTTGTGAACTTGAGAGATTTGATATTTTACCAGAGAGCTTGGCAGAAATCATATCTGCAAGATTAATACCTAATTTGTCGATATTCAGAGAATCTGTTTTTAAGTTATAATAAGCTTCTAAAGATACGTTTTGACTTTCAATGTTTTCTATTTTCATCTCTTTGTTTTTAAAAAAGATATCATTTAGTGTATGAGATAGTTTTATATTGATATCTTCATTTACAACATGAACATCAAGTTGCAAGTTCTGGTTCAAGTCAACACTGTTGTCTTTGTCTGCAAAACTTAGTGAATTTTCTTCACCCGTGGAAATTGAAAGATCAACTTTCATGTCATCAATACTTTTAAATTTCACATCTCTTAGTGATAAATTATATCGAGGAAGTTTTACTTTCATTGGAGTTTCAAGAGATTGATCATCATAAAGAACTTCAATGTTATTGATCTCAAGGTTTTCAAGGTTTACAACAAAATCTGATTTACTACCATCATCTAATTTTTCAGGTTCTTCAGCAGTCTGTTTTCCTTTTGTAAGCTTTTCTATGATACCATCAAAATTAAACTTACCATCCTTATCTTTGACAATAGATATCTTCGGATGTTGTATGGAAAGCTTATTTACCACGAGTTTTTTATCCATCAATGGTAATAGATCGTAATCTAATTGAAATGAATCAAAGCTAAAAAGAGAATCTGGAATATCATCATCCTTAATGCTGAAGTCACTGACCTCTATTCCACTAAACAAGCTAAAATCGAAATCGTTTATCTTTAAAGAGATTCCATAGTTGTCAATTATGTAACTTTCGATCTGCGATTTTACAAATGATGAAGGGAAGAAATATTGAAGAGTTAAAAATAATCCTAAAAGAAAAAGCAGGAACAAACCTGCTAGATATAAAAATAGTTTTAATATTTTCTTTTTTGTTATTTTCATGTTCTTTTCTTGTTTCTCGAATACAAGTTGAATAGACATGCTATTCTGTTCTATTTTTGTCATCCTCGTGCTCGACACGGGGATCCATTGTTCTCCACAGGTTGAAACCTGTGGTTATGGGAATTATATCCAGTTTGGATGGTACGCAGTACCTACGAACTAATTACTAACCACTAATCACTAATCACTTTTTTAATAATTTGATTCTGAATTCAGTACCACCTTCAACATTTTTCAAGCTGTAATCATATCCATCATATTTATCCATTATCATTTTTAGGAAATACAGGTCAAGGCCGGCTCCTTTTGGATCTTCATCATTGCTTTCAATGTCTGAATAATCTACTTTTGTAGTAAAAAGTGGATTAAATAATTTATTTTCGTCAGTTATCTTATTTCCATTGCAGAAGATCGTTAAGTCAACGTGATCACTGTGATTATTAGTAGTGATACGGATTTGTTTTGTCTCAGCTTCGATAGAGTAAGTTGAATCCACAGCATTTTTTACAATGGTGTATAGAATTAAATAGATATCTCGGTATTCCATTTTGACAAAAGGATTACCTTCAAGATCAATGATAACTTCTGTATCGTGTTTGTATCTCTTATAAAATTTAAAAAATTCATCGAAGCTTTTTATAGTTCCATTGATGTCGATCATCTGAATTCCTGCATTACCTTCATTAAAAACTTTCTCATTAATGGTTTTGATTAGACCGGTCAATTCAGTCATAGGTTGTTTTAATTTATCTATAGTTTTTAACAAATCTTCATATTCTGCATTGATAGATTCATAAACTTCAGGGTTCATTTCATCTTTTTTTGCTTTCAGTTTCTTAATTTTCATCTGAGTCTTCATCGATGTGATCTGAAGTTTTGAGTCAACAGCAGTAATCTTTCCATTGACATTATGAATAAATCCTGGCATTAATTTACCATACTGCAAGTAATAGTAAATATCTGTCAATTTCTCGATGATCTTTTTTTCCATATCAAATCCATTGCATTAAATAATACTTAACGTAAGTTAAGAATAATATATATTTATAAGTCCTCATAGGCAAGAAGTAAATAAATCGAGATATACCTTTTTGATTTTAATTTATTGAAATTATTTAATTACCTTGCTATATTAAATTATCTTTAAAAATAAGGTTAATTTATGCTAAGAATAATTCTTGTATTTATTTTTGCAGTTACGACACTTTTATATTCTCAGGTTGATTCCACAAAAACTGAAGGAGACTATATCATATTTCCTTTTGGTTTTTATACAACTGATACAAGTGTTGCTCTGGGTACATTTTTTAACTACAACTGTAATGATGAAGATAAAATATTCAGCAATCTGATATACACATTCAAAGATCAGAAAATTTTCTTTGTAATCACTGAGAAAAAGATTAAAAGTATATTTATTGAGAATAAATTTTGGTTTGAGGACTATTATCTAGAATATTATGGAGTTGGAAATAATACAGAATTGGGTGAAGAGTTTAAATATGGGTATTTTTTCCTAGAAAACCTTATTGATGTGGGATATAATTTTTATGGGGAGTGGAAAGCTTTTTTATCATTAAATAATTATTACTACAGTCCTGGTTTTAATTCAGATGATATATTGGAATTATATCAAAAAGATATTTATTCAACAGGAGTAGGAGTAAATATTAGATATGATTCTGTTACGGATGATTTTTATCGAGATGGTATTTTATTCGAAAATTCATTCCTATATTTTCCGGAATCTCTGGGAAAATCAAACTCACTTAATATTTTTGAAAGTCAAATTGCATACTATAAATCTATCAATGAATCAGCTATAAATCTTCAATTAGTGACAAGAATTGTCGGGGGAGAACCTCATTACCATCAATTATCATCAATAGGTGGAAGTTCTATTCTTAGAGGATATCCTGAAAGACGTTATGTTGATAGAAATATGATGGCATTTCAATCAGAATATGATTTTAAAGTTTATAAGGCTGTTTCACTAGCTTCTTTTTTATCTATTGGAGATGTGTTTGATAATGTTGACAATCTTTCTCTAAAGAATATAAAATTAGGCTATGGGGGAGGGATGATCTATAGGATAAAAGATATGGGTATCCGTGTAGAAGCAGCTAGTTCTCTTGAAGGTAATTTGTCGATAATAATAACTGGTGCAAGGTCGTTTTAGTTACTTATTCCTAGAATCAAGTTCTTTCTTAACTTCTTTTGCAGTATAACCTTTCTTTGATTTTGCCATATCCTTCACAGTTCCCTGAAATACAAGTTTTCCACCTGTTGGACCACCTTCGGGGCCAAGATCTATAACATGATCACAATTAACGATCACATCAAGGTTGTGTTCGATTATGATAACTGTACTATTTGTATCTCTAAGTTCTTTAAGAACATTTAGGAGATGTTGAATATCTAAAAAATGTAGTCCGGTAGTTGGTTCGTCAAGTATATAAACAGTGCCTTCTCTTCGGCTTCTAGAAAGTTCTTTAGCCAATTTTATTCTCTGAGCTTCTCCACCGGATAATGTAGTAGAAGGTTGTCCAAGTTTAACATACCCCATTCCTACAGCCATCAATGTTCCAAGTTTGTTCTTCAATGATGGAATATTTTGGAATAATTCATAACCTTCTTGAACATCCATATTTAGAATTTCATTTATGTTTTTGTCTTTGAAGGTAGCTTCAAGAGTTTCGGAGTTATAACGTTTTCCTTTACAAACATCACATTCAACATAAACATCAGCTAGAAAGTGCATTTCGATCTTAATAACTCCACTTCCCTGACACTTCTCACATCGACCACCTTTTACATTGAAACTAAAACGGGATTTTGTATATCCTCTCATACGTGCAAGTTTCGTTTTTGCCATGATCTCTCTGATAGCATCGAATGCGCCAATATATGTCACAGGATTCGATCTAGGAGTTCTACCAATTGAATTTTGATCGATCTTAATTAATCTAACTTCAAAATCCTTGAATTTCTTTCCAAAAGCATCTTTGATGTATATATCTTTGTAGTTTGCTTCTATCTTTGAAGCGGGATCTTTAAGATCATCTTTATTCTTTGCCATTGATTTTAATGCTGGATAAAGAGTATCCATCACAAGACTACTCTTACCTGCACCTGAAACACCTGTTACAACTGTCATTTTATTCAAAGGAAAGCTAACATCAATATTTTTAAGATTATTAGTCGAAACTTTAGAGATAACAATTTCTCCGGCATTTTCTATTTTATCATTTGCAATCTTAACATTTTCTCTACGAAAAATATAATCAGAAGTATGATTTTTTGTTTTCTCAAGATTTTTAAAATTCCCTTCATATGTAATCTCTCCACCGTAAATACCGGCTTCTTTACCGAAATCAACGAGAGTATCTGCAGATTCAATTGTTTCTCTGTCGTGTTCTACAACTATAACAGTATTACCTTTATTTTTCAGTTCAATTAAGTTTTCAAGTAACTTCTTATTATCCTTTTGATGAAGCCCAATACTCGGTTCATCAAGCACATAGATCACTCCGGTAAGACCACTTGCTATTTGGCTGGCTAATCTTATTCTCTGAGCTTCTCCACCTGACAAAGTTCGGGCATTTCTATCTAAAGTAAGGTACTGAAGACCTACATTCATTAAAAAATTCAACCTCTCGCGCATCTCTTTCTGCAACTCTTTTATGATCTCATTTTCTTTATCAGTAAGATGTTTAGGCAACTCACTGATAAGCTCAGTTAATTTATTTATTTCCATTGAACTAATTTGATCAATACTGTATCCATGAACTTTGACAGCAAGAGACTCTTTTCTCAATCGTTTACCATCACAGGAAGTACATTTAGTGTCTTTCATAAAGGATTCATAGTAATGTCTTGCCATATTTGAACTCGTTTCTCGGTAGCGTCTTTCAATTAAATTTGCCAGTCCTTCGTAAGTAGTGTTGATTACTCCTTCAAAGCTTTTTGAACTATAATTAAGTGACAATTTTCGTTTAGTTCCATACATAATAGCTTCAAACAGTTTCTCAGGTATTTTATTGAAAGGTGTTGTGAAATCAACTTTGTAGGATTTAAAAAGACCTTCTATTTTTTTAAATTCCATATTTTGACCTAATGTATATGGAATCGCTCCCTTAGGTATGCTTTTTTTCGGGAACTTAACAAGTCTATTAATATCTACAGTTTTTAAAAATCCTAAACCATGACAATCATTGCACATACCCGATGGAGTATTGAATGAGAATGAATTAGGGGATAGGTCAGGATAACTAATATGACATTTTTGACAATAATTCTTTTCACTGTAGAGCTTTTGTTTTTTCTTATCAAGATTGTCAATGATTAGGTTGCCACCCGAAAGTTTTAGGGCAATCTCTACAGATTCGGCCAGACGGCTTTTTATATCATCTCTCATTTTTAATCTGTCAACGATAACATAAAGTTTGTGAAATTTTTTCTCGTCAACATTTATCTCATCATCAAGTGTGTATTCTTTTCCATCAATCAGAACTCTGAAGAATCCCTCAGCACGTAAGTAATCCAGAGAGTTTTTTAAATTACCTTTCTGTCTTTCAATGTAGGGTGACACAATTATAAATTTAGCATTTTCTTCCAAACTTTTGATAATATCATTAATGATCTCATCCAATGCTCTAGAATGAACTTCGTTTCCGCAACTATAGCAATATTGATGTCCTGCTCTTGCAAATAACATTCTTACGAAATCGAATATCTCGGTTACAGTTCCCACAGTAGATCTAGGATTAGATGATGATGTCTTTTGTTCAATCGATATTGCAGGTGATAAACCCTCAATAGAATCCACAACTGGTTTTTTCATTATACCAAGAAATTGCTTAGTATAATTTGATAATGATTCAACGTATCTTCTTTGACCTTCAGTGTAAATTGTATCGAATGCCATTGATGATTTCCCAGAACCACTTATACCTGTAAAAACGATCAATTTATTCTTTTCAAGTTCCAAGTCTATATTTTTCAAATTGTGCTCGCAAGCACCTTTTACTATTAATTTATCTGAATTTGACATAATTTTATCACCATCTGTTTTAATTGGATTATAAAGATACAAAAACAAGAAGATTTAAAAAATGATTTTAATTAGAATTATTAAAGTTTAAGAACCACTAAACGCAAAAAAGTAAGTGGAAAATTAAGAATGAAAGACGTTTTCAATAGTTGTCAAACAATTTTTACATTTGACAAATCATGATTTGTTTGTTATATTGAGAATATAGAAAAAAATCCGAGGGGATTTGAAACAGTATTTTTGATGTAGCACAGAACAGTAAATACAGAGTTTGACAGATATTTCTTAAAGCATAACGAATAGAAATACAAAACTTTGCCCCCTAATTTTTTTTCTAATGTGATCTCCAAAATAAATGGAGACAAAAGGAGGAGAAATGAAGAAAGTTATAGTAATACTGCTAGTGTTAGCAGCTGTAGCATTTGGTCTGGAAAAGATGAAATCTCAAGATTTTAAGAGTACTTTATCAGACAAGTACGGATTGCCATTGGATGATGGAACCTACAAAGTGACATTCAAATTCTATGACAGCTCAAAAGATGGTATTTTACTTGATGAAGAGGTTAAGATCGTGAAATGCAAAGATGGTTTATGTCTTGCAGAATTGAAAAGTTTGCAGAAGCTTGCAAAAGAGGGATATGATATTGTGTGGATAGGCATAAAAACAGATAATATACCTGAAACATCTTTCAGGATAAAGAAATATCTTGATAAACAATTAAATTAAAACAACTATACATTTTTATTTAATATTAAACCTTCCATTTACGGAAGGTTTTTTTTATTTTTACTCTAGTTCTCTATAAAACACTCTCTAAAATACAGGAGACTCTCATTTCGAAAGATAAATTAATAGTAATAACCGGTCAAACTGCAACAGGTAAAACAAATTTAGCTGCACATATTGCAAATTTACTGGATGGCGAGATAATAAGTGCAGATTCAAGACAGGTATATAAGTATATGGATATCGGGACAGGTAAAGATATTGATGACTTTACGATAGGTGAAAAAAAGATTCCTTTTCATCTTATAGATATTTGCGACCCAGGGGAAGAGTATAATATTTATAGATATCAAAAAGACTTTCTAAAAGTTTATGAAGATATTATTTCACGCAATAAGCAACCTATTTTGTGTGGTGGGTCCGGCCTTTATGTTGAGTCGGTATTAAAAAATTATAAGCTGATGAATGTTCCGATTAATGATAAATTAAGAATTTCTTTGGATAAAAAATCGGATGAAGAACTTGGAGTTATGCTTCAAAACTATACAGTAACACACAATACAACTGATTTGATGTATAGAAAGAGACTGATAAGAGCTATAGAAATTGCAGACTATCAATCAAAAAACGATATTGACAAACAATTGCCAGAATTAAATTATACAATATTCGGTATTCGATTCGAAAGAAATTTGCTAAAAAAAAGAATAACTAAAAGACTTAAATCCAGATTTGATGAAGGTATGATAGATGAAGCAAAGAAATTATTAGATATGGGTGTTTCCAGCGAAAAATTGATTTATTATGGGCTTGAGTACAAGTTTTTAGCAGAATATCTTGATGGACAATATAATTTTAATGATATGTTTCAGAAGCTTAATTCAGCTATTCATAGATTTTCCAAAAGGCAAATGACCTGGTTTCGAAGAATGGAGAAGAATGATTTTGATATAAACTGGATCGAGGGTAAGTTGTCTCTGGATGATAAGATTAAGTATGTATTAAATGATATAAAATAAAAAAACCCCTGAGTTTCAGGGGTTTTTGGTGCCTCCTCGCGGAATTGAACCACGGACACAGGGATTTTCAGTCCCTTGCTCTACCGACTGAGCTAAGAAGGCATCCTAATTCGGTACGGGCTAAATATACGACTATAACAATTTCTTGTCAATATATTATTTTCAATAATTTAAATAGGTAATCTAACCCCTTGGATGAAATTGTTTATAAACCTGTTTTAAGTGCTCTCTATCTATATGAGTTAACCCCTTGGATGGTATTGTTTGTAAACCTGTTTTAAGTGCTCTCTATCTATATGAGTATATATTTGAGTTGTAGTTATGTCGGCATGCCCAAGCATCTCCTGAACAGCTCTCAAATCAGCTCCTCCCTCAAGTAAATGTGTGGCAAATGAATGTCTGAATGTATGTGGGTGAATCTTAATATTTAAATGTGCCAACTCTATATATTTTCTGACGATCTTCCAAAATCCCATTCTTGACATAGGATTTCCTCTGAAATTTAGAAATAAAGTTCCACCAGCTTTTCCTTTAACTGCAAGTTCCGGCCTAGCTTCATCTAAATATCTCTGTAAAAATTCTAAAGCACTTTTTCCTATTGGTACTATTCTTTCTTTGTTTCTTTTTCCGATCACACGAACGATTTTATCTGAAAAAATGACAGAGTTATAACTAATTGTAAGTAACTCACTGATCCTCATACCACATGCGTACATCATTTCCATCATTGCTCTATCCCTAAGACCTAATGGAGTTTCAAGATCAGGTAATTTAAACAATTTGTCTATTTCATCAACTGACATTACTTCCGGAAAAGTTTTAGGATGTTTAGGAGTTTCAATATGTAATGATGGATTGTCTGTTGAGTAATCTTCATTAACTATAAATTTATGGAAATTCTTTATAGACGAAAGATTTCGAATTATAGAATTAATATTTAGTCCGATATCTCTTAGCTCAGTAACGAAATGTCTTATGTCTTTAGCTTTGATTTTATCTGGAACTTGAATATTTTTATCACAAAGGTATTTAATATACCGATTAAGATCATTGCTGTATGATTCGAGAGTTAACTCAGAAAGCCCTTTTTCAAATAAAAGGTAGTCGTAATAGTTTTCTAAGATATCATCAAGTTTTTTCATTATTATATAGAGCTTACTTGGTTAAAGTATATACGTAAAGAACTTACTTTGTAAGAGTATATACCGTAGCAGCAGATAAACTTAGCTGATAGAGTATTGTTGTTATATCCTTGGTCAGTTCAAAGTAGTCGATTTTATCATAGTCATACGGAACATAAACGATATCGCCAGGCTCAAGATCATAATTAAGAATATTACTAAACCAACCTTTTTCTTTGATTAATTCTCCATTTGCCTTAATTACATAGATGTTATCATTATCACCGGTATCAGTTATTCCTCCGACTTTATCCAAATAGTATTCAACATCATTATTTTTTTCGTTGTAGGTAATAGCAGTTTGCTGATAAACTTCACCCATAACGAGTATCGTTCTTGAGATTGGTGGAACATAGATAGAATCTTTATTCATAAAATAAAACTTTTCATGGTTGCCACGATCATCAATATCAATTATTACTCTTCCTGAAGTTTCTAAAGAATCAAATTTATCAATATTAAGAGCTGATGCAAGATTTCCTTCGCCAGAGAGGATCATTTTCATCTTTAGTTTATTATTTAACTCTTCTTTTAATTCTCTTATCTTTTTCGATTGCTGTTTTTTAACTTCTTCTCTAAAGATCTGAGTTGACTTGATTTGAGCGTATTTTGTAAATCCTCCGCATCTTTCTAAAAGATCTGAAAGTTCTTCACTTTCTCTCAATGCATAAGTACCCGGGAAAAGAACTTCACCCTGAATCTTAACATAATTTACTCTAGCATAGTCTTTAATTCTACGAACGAAAAGGATATCATTAATATCCAATTTAGTATTATTTATTTGGTTTAGTGCGATTTTCTTTGTTTTGAGAAGTTTATTATCTTTATTAATACCGGAAACAACTTCCAATGAATCAGTCATTGCATCATATGTAAATCCACCTGAAAGTTTGATTAGATCAGCTACTGACATGTTTTTCGAATGTATATATGCTCCGTTATTTTTTACATGACCATACACTCTTACAAATTGAACAGGATTATTTGCACTGAAATTAAAAATATGTAATTTATCATCTGTTTCCAATTTAAAGGTTGCAGGATCAACATCAGTAAAATAATCATACCCGTTTTTTCCTTTATTTCTAATGACGAGATTGCTAGTAATATCACCATTGATAGTTAAACCTCCTGAATAGCCGATCAAGGTGTTAACGGTCATATCCGATGTGTATTTATAATCACCATCTTTATTGATTTCTCCTGAGATTGCGACAGTAGGAAGAAAAGATATAGAATCCATGCTAAAAACTTCGATCGTATCTCTAGGGAATATCTTTATCTTATCATCACCATTCTTTTCGATCACCTTTTTTGGAGAGAAATTTAATAAAAAATCTCGTTTTCCCATACCTTGCTTTCTTATGATATTACCATAATCCAAATTGGTGTTTTCATTAAGTATTTCATCTGAGTTTAAAATATTTCCTAATGTCATATCCTGATCGAACTGAATTTTCTTATTGTGTCTGAAATTTCCTTTCAAATAAACGTACTTTGAGTTATAGACCAATGTAGAGAAAACTCTAATGATATCACCATCATTTAAAGTTGGGTTATTTGTAAGTGCAACTGATTCAGAAATAGATCTCCCTTTTTTGTCCAAACCTTCTATTTCTATCCTTGAAGTATCTGAAAAAGGAGTTAATCCTGCTATCCTAATAATGTCATTTAATTTTTCACCTTTTTTGTACTCGTAGATACCTTCTCTTTTTACATTTCCAGCAATTGCAACTTGCTTTCCGATCAAAGGAACAAAAATAGTTTCATTAGATTGAAGAATATGATCAATTCTTTTTCCAGAGAACATGAGAGAGTAAAGATCCATCTTTTTTCCTTCTCCACTTTCAGGTATAAGTCCAATATTTCTAAGTGAACCTTCGGGAAGGACTCCACCAGCTAAAGCAAGTATTTCAAATATACTAGAGAATGGAGATACATTATAAATTCCAGGTTTTGAAACATTACCAACAACGAAAACAGTAATTGGCTTGACATCTGAAAGTCTGACAATAAAGTTTATTCCACTAATAGAGTTTAATTTATCAGAAATAGTTTTTTTTGCCTGCTTATAATCCAGTCCTGAAATATTTATTTTACCGATTTGTGGAATTATAATGTAATTTTCATTTGTAACTGAAATAATATAATTCTTATCCATTGCTCCCCAAATATCAATAATAAATTCATCACCAGGAGAAAGAATGTATGAATCAGGTATTTTTTTATTGAAATTCATAGTAGTTTTAACTGTTGAAAAGTCTATTGAAAATTGTTTTAACTTTGATGAATATGGATCAATTACAGTTCCATTTACATATTTTTCAAAATAAGTATCTTCAACTATAACAGAATCAGATTTAAAATCATTTGGATCAAACGCGATTGAATCGAGTGCATTTGTTTCTTCAGCTTCAGTTATGCCGGAATCTTTATTTTTTATTTTTTCAATCTCTGCTGAAAGATCTTTTCCAGTGATCTTTTCATACATTTTTAACAACTCTTTGCTTTGAGAGTATGATGCAAAAGTTAAACTGAGTAAAATAATAACAAGAATATTTTTCATTTTATAAAACTCCAAATTTTTAATGTCCTCTGAAATTTACTACTACCTTAACAGTATGTAATAAAATTACAAAATCCAATTTTAGGGATAAATTTTCAATATAGAAAAGATCATACTTCAACTTTTCTTTAACATCTTCAACTGTTTCATCGTATTTATGTTTCACTTGTGCCCAACCTGTTAATCCGGGTTTGACATGAAGTCTTTTATAGTAAAATGGTATAGTTTTTATAAAATCGTCAACGAATATTTTACGCTCAGGTCGTGGACCAACAAAGCTCATGCTGCCTAAAAGAACATTAAATAATTGAGGTAATTCATCAATTCGGGTTTTTCTCATGAAATTACCGAATTTGGTTATCCTTGGATCATTTTTAGTAGCCCAAACGGCCCCTGTCTTTGCTTCAGCATCCTGTCTCATTGACCTGAATTTGAAGACTGTAAATTCTTTAAAGTCTTTTCCGACTCTTTTTTGATGATAGAAAACATTTCCCGGTGAATCGACCTTTATTATTATGGCCGAAACGATCATTATAGGAAAGGAAATCAGAAGTAAGCCGAATGAAGCTAGTACATCCACACTTCGTTTAAGAAATCTTTGGAAAGGGGAAAGAATGTCTGGGAATAACTCTAAAAGTGTAAAATTGAAAAGCTCAAATGTTCTTACATTTCCACTGATAATATCATTCAGTGATGGAACAACTTTGTAGAAAACATTCCTATCTTTTGATTTTAAGATAATTCGGTTTATGAGTAAAGGATCTTTAGATTCTATTGAAATTATCATTTCCCTAATTTGCATTGATGTTATAAGTTTATCAAAATTTTCAAAGTTTCCTACTGTTTTAATCCCTCGATATTCAGGGTTGTCAGGATCGTCATCTATGAATCCTACGATCTTTAGACCAAGCAAACTTCCTTTTAAATATTCTCTAACTATTCTTTTTGCTGATTTATTATATCCAATGATCAATGCATTTCTTAAACCGATTCCTTTTCTTAGGTAACGATTAAGAATCAGCTTGAAAAACAATCTGCCCAAGGCTATAAAAGTAATTAGGAAAAAGTAATAAACAATCAAAGGGTACCTGAAAAATGTATCAGGATTATTTAATTCTATAGTAATTAAGTAAACTATTGCAATCCCTATCGTTAAAGTCGAAAAACAATGAAGAAAAATTTCAATAGCACTTCTGAAGTAAAACGATCGGTACATATCTCTCATGTGAAATAAAATAAGCCAAAATATATAAATAATAGGCATTATGAGAAACAATTCATTGTAAGAATGTTCCATTGTAGATTGAAAGAAACCAGACTTAAATTTCAAAAAGAAAAGAGAAAATGTTGACAGGTTAATTGTCATCATATCTGCGAAAACGAGAAGTTTTTTTTCTTTAGAAATATTCATAATTTATTTTTGATCAGTTAATTATACTCAACTAATCCATCAATAAAAATATCCTTGTCAAGTTTTACTGTTTTTTTATTTATAATCTTAATGGAGTCGGAAATAAAATTTATACCTAAGTTATCTGTAATTTTTTTTGAACTTCCGATTATAATAGGTGCAATAAATAAATTTATTCTATTCACTAGTTTTTCCTTCAAAAATGATGATATCGTCGTTCCACCACCTTCTATGATAATTGAAGTTATCCCAAGCTGCCCTAATTTATTCATAGCTTCTTTCAGATTTATATGTCCTTTATTAATACTTATTTTAAGGATTGTTATACCTTGATTTCTTAAAATAGTTTCTTTTGATGTGTTTTTGTTAGATTTTGAGGTTAAAATGATGGTATTATTCTTATGGTCATCAGAAAAGATTTTATAGTTTATATCAAGGCTGAGATCTTTATCGATAACGATCCTTTTTGGATTAACACCTTTCACCATTCTCACTGTTAATTCGGGATCATCGTGTAGGACAGTATTTTTCCCAACAAGTACAGCATCGTAATCATTTCTAAGTTTGTGTACATGCTTTCTGCTTTTTTCTGAAGATATCCATTTTGAATCACCGGTATCAGTTGCAATTGAGCCATCTAAACTTATTGCTGATTTGATAGTAATGAAAGGGAGTCCAGTTTGTTGAAAATGAATGAAAGCTTCATTTATTTCTTTACCTTTTTTCTCTAACAATCCTACTTCAACCTTTATTCCAGCTTTTTTTAATTTGGCAACTCCTTTCCCGTTAACTTCTTTAAAGGGATCTAGGGTTGCAATGAATACTCTCGATATTTTTTCTTTGATTATTCTGTCTGTGCAGGGAGGTGTTTTCCCATGATGACTACAAGGTTCTAAAGTGACATACATATCTGCACCAACTGGAGATTCAGTGCAATTATTGAAAGCATTTACCTCAGCATGGTTTTCACCGAATTTTAGATGCGCACCTTTGCCTATGATCATTCCATTTTTAACAATAACAGCACCTACTAAGGGATTTGGAGATACTTTGCCCTTTCCTTTCAAAGCTTCTTTTAGTGCCATTCTCATGTGTTTTTCGTGGGAGTTCATGAAATCAATCTATATAAGTTAATATTATTATTAATTACAAACTTGAATATAATTGAATTGACGTAATCAGGCAATTACAAAGATTATTGAATTTATCGGAATGATAGAAAAGAAAAGAGCCGCATTTGCAACTCTTTTCAGTGGTTAATATTAACGTATTTTTGGACAAGGGGTTTCAACCCCTTGCAAAGAGTGTATTATTTCAACAATAACATCTTTTTCGTACTTACTACTCTTCCATTAGCAACTAAAGAATAATAGAAAATACCATTTGATAGCTTACTTGCATCAAATGTTACACTGTGATTTCCTACAGTTTGTGAAGCGTTCACAAGATCAGCAACTACACTACCATTTGAGCTATAAACTTTAATGCTCACATTTGCATCTTGTGAAAGAGCATAGCTTATCTCAGTAGTTGGGTTGAAAGGATTTGGATAGTTCTGATATAAAGTAAATTCAGTTGGTAATGCTGATTCTACAATATCAGTTTTTTCTTCATCTTTTTCTTCATCTCCTGTCAACTTAGTAAGTAATTTACTTATAGTAGCTGAATGATCTACTGTTGATCTACCCTTACCTTCATTTTCAGCATCTTTCATCATATTTGCAATAGCAATGTCTATATCAGCTAAAAGAACTTCACCTTCAGAAGTAGCTTCTAATTTCATTTCTTCTGCCAAAGCGATTGCTTCATCATACTTCTTACCTTTGATTTTAGTTGAAATTTTCATTCCTTTAATAAATTTCTTATTTGTTATCTCTTCTGAAGCGATTGCATCATCATAAGTTCTAATAAGAGGATCTAGTGACTGTTCTTCTTTTGCAAGAACTTGAGGTAGTCTTGATGTAGCAATATAATATTCTGGAGAATCAGGATATTTTTCAATTATAGCTTCATATTTTTTTATAGAAGCAACATATACACCTTTATCTTCCAGTAACATAGCTACTTTCAATAATTGTTCTTCCTGAGATGGTGGTTCATTTGTACTATAATGAATAGTACCTGGTAAACCTGCTTCAAAAGCTGATTCAGCATAAGGATTATAATCTATAGTATATCCTTTGGGTATATCTACCCACAGGTTAAAATAATCAGAACGATTTTCTTCAGTTATATCATAAGTTCCCCAATAGTTGTAATCAGCTTGGATCTTGACTATTTGAGATACTTCAACTTTCTGTTCATTTTCAGGCATGTCACTTACTGTTTTTATACATGGTACAGCAGGGATTTCGTCCACATTACCAGAGTAAATATTATTATAACCATAATTTAAATATGCGTTAGCTCTGTACATCATGAATATCTGTGAACCATTTTCACCAGTAGTAGTTAATCCATTATTTACAATACTGTTGTTTAAATCATCATTTGTTGATGAAGGGTTTAGCAACTGAGGGTAAGTGTTGTAACCGTATAATGCAATACCGCAAGTAGCGTTATCATGAAGATAATTTTCTGAGATAAGAGGTGAACATGATATTGCAACAATACCACTTGAATGATTCTGTACAGTATTGCTTTTTAATGTACCCGTTGATTCTGTTACTCTTATTCCAGTTCCTGTTCCTTCTCCATTGAAGTAACAATCATAAACATCGTAATTGTCGCAATTCAGTAGCCATAAACCATTTTCACATCCATTGAATGAAGTTCGTGTCAAGTTAACAGATGCCGCTTGTGCATTTATACCCCAAGATGCATTAGAAATTGACGTAAAGTAAGTTGAGATCGTACTTCCAACTTCTGCAACTATACCCACCCAAGTATTCAATCCTATAAATCTACTGTTTTCACCTGCTGTTAATGTTCCACCATCTTGTACAGTGATTTTAGAACCTGAGCTACAATCTGTAGTTGTTGAAGGACCATAGTTAAGAATTGCATCTGCTTCAACTACAAGTTCTGAATTATTACCTAAAATAACAGAAGAAACTGGTATGTATCTGAAATCAATGATTGATCCTGATCCGATTGAAAGTTGTGAATTGTCCGTAATGGCAATTCGACCGTAAATATTATCAACATTACCTGTTATCTTTGCATTTCCATTAATTTCTACTCTTGCACCTTCTTCTATAACTAAGTTTGCCCCATCCTCAATAATAAGTTCTGAACCATCATTTAAAACTAGGTTAGAACCGTATGGCACTGTAACAGTTGTACCTGAAGTTAAACTAAACTTCGAATCATTTTCTAAAGTTAACAAACTACCTTCAATTAAATTAAAATCAGATTTATAGAATGAAGATTGCCCTTCGACTGTGATGTTGTAGCTATAAAAATCATCTTGATCAATAATCGAACCATCTTCAAAAATTAATTCAGAATTAGAAATTTCAATCAATGCTGTATTTTCAGCACCAAATTTTGAGCTAGAATTAAAATTCAAATTTGAATCTTCTAACCTTAAAGCAGAGTTTTCTAATACCGTAACTTTACCGTTAGATTTGATAAACATACTAGTATTAGGGACAAGAGTAGTCTTAGGAAATTCAATATATATTGTACCCTATAAACTGGACAGATAAAAAAAGGGTGTGTATGTTTGCAATTTTTTAATTAAACTCGTATATATAATTAGAATAAAGGAATTAATGATGA
>JAQIDB010000153.1 GCA_027858225.1 Candidatus Delongbacteria bacterium | reverse complement strand
AACACCCTTCCTATAAGCTCTCCTGAAGCCTTCACAGGATATGGCAGTTCAAACTGCGTATAATGCCCTTTTTTATAATCAACTGAAACAGTCGTTATCTGCTTATCAAACCAGAGTATCTCTCGCATATTTTTATTAACCGGTTCATAAAATCTAATTGTTGCTGTCTCTGTTTTACTACTCATAATTATTCCAAAAGAATCTGAGTAAGCCAGCTTTTCATATTTTTCAACTAAATAAGGCTGAGAGGTTTTAAAAATATTATCTATCTGGGATAAATTAAACATTCTTGGTTTCTTTGATATTGAATTATCTGAATCATCTATTACAACGCCAATTACGTACCATTTTGCAATGTAATGAATAAGTTTTACCGGTTCGAATAACAGATCTTTTGAATTATATCTAAATTTTACCAACTTTTTATTTTCAAAAGATTGTATTATTGTATTGATCATGTTTCCGAACTTTAATTTTTGTTCGATCTTATAATGTTCAGACATATAGTATTCTATCTTTCCTGATATTTCTTTATCTTTTTCAGAGAGAACACTTTCTAATATTCTTAATACAGGTTGAAAATCTGTAATCGAGCTATTTTGTTGTTTTGAATTTATCGGAGGGAAAAAGAACTCACTGTCAATCATGCTCTTTACAAAACTATAGAAAAATAAAATATCGTTGTGAGTATATAATTCATTGTAAAAATCAGTGAATTGATCGAAGAGATTTTCTTCCTTTTCCTGCTTTTTCAATTCCCAATTCACCAGATATACATGACGACTTCTTTCGTAATAGAGAGGAATATTAAAAAGCACTTCCAGATCCCTTATTGACCGTTTAAAAGTACTTGTACTTATATCTCCTTCCAACCTATCTATAACTTCACCTTTACTTATCTCACCTTTCTCTACCAACATCTTAAGCATTAATGCTACTCTGCTTAATGTTGTTCTCTTGTCACTCATTTTATTCCTTTTAATTATGATACTCTGAACTTATAATATTTTTATATTTTTTTCAATAAAAAAAGGTCAATAAAACTATCGACCTTTTTTCTTAATATTTACACATAATACACTTATTTGAAGATTGGTAAACGAATAAGTTCAAGGAAGGCTGTAATTATTAATAATTGAACTTAGAATACTAAGTGATATTGAGAATAATTATAACCTGACAAATAAATTATTTGTTTAACACCTTCAAAATTTCATCAGTAATTTCATACTCAGGCTTTGCAAATAATAAAGTACCTGTATTAGCATCGAATACATAGTCATATTTACCTTTTTCTGAAACATCTTTGATTACTTCATTGATCTTATCGATTATTGGTTGCATCAGTGTTTCGTTCTTCTTGTAAAATTCTCCTGTTTGACCCCAAATCTGCTCTTTAAACTGCTGTAAGTCCATTAACTGTTTTTGACCATCTTGCATTTTTTCGTTCTTTTTCTCTTCAGAAATCATTACAGACATATTCTTGAATTCTTCTTCAAGTTTTTTAATGGATTGCTCCATTTGCATTGCTTTACCTTCTTGATCTTTGTTCCATTTAGCAAGTTCTTCTTTTGCTTTCTTTGCCTCACTGTACTCTGCTAAAACCTTATCAGAGTTGATATAAGCGAATTTCATCTCTGCAAATGCTACTATTGAGATCATTAGAATGAAAAGTGTTAGTAGTTTTTTCATTTGTCTTCTCCTTGTTTATTTTAATTTAACTTTATAAGTTTGTTCCCATTCTAAAATGAGTTCTTAAATTTTCAGACCAATCTGCTTTCTTTCCGAAATCTTCGAAATAATCAAATCCATAACCAAAATCTAGGCCCATCATTCCTAACATCGGTACATTAATTCTGATACCAAGTCCTGCACCTTTTTGAAGATCAAATATATTAGCTTCTTTGAAATCTTTCCATAGATTACCTGCATCAAAAAATGCTAATCCATAGACCAACATTGGATCATCAGTAACCTTAAATCTAAGCTCTACCGATGATTTGAACATATTTCTACCACCAATGTAATAACCATTTTCATAAGGTCCAATTGAATTTTCATCATAACCTCTTAAAGGTTCACCGCCAGATAATCCACCACCACCCATGTAGAAGTATTCTCTTGAACTAATATAAGATGATTTTCTTAATTTATCCATTACACCGACAACATATTGAGTATAAAGTACCAGTCTATCTTTGTAGATAGGTTGATACCATTTAATATCTAATTTGTGCTTATGAAATTC
>JAQIDB010000137.1 GCA_027858225.1 Candidatus Delongbacteria bacterium | reverse complement strand
TAATCATTTACAACATGTTCTTCAATTTTATGTTCTTTCTCTCTTTTTTTTCTTTTTGACATAAATCGACCTATTTTTTAATTCTTTTTTAATATTCTAACCCAAAATTTCCAACAACGTGCGGCAAAAAGACGTACTTCCTTTTGCTGTCTAGTTCAAGCCTGATTAAAATGGCAAAGCGCCGTACGTCGTTTTTTTCTCCTGTACTTCTAGGTTATCTAGTGGACTCTTTATTTTGTCGATTCCCTTCTTCGTAATGTGTGTGTAAATCTCAGTTGTCTTTGAACTGTTGTGTCCAAGTAATTCCTGTATATATCGGAGATCGGTACCGTGTTCAAGTAGATGAGTTGCAAAGCTGTGTCTTAATGAATGCACAGTAGCCTTTTTTCTGATTCCTGATCTTTCTAATGCTTTATTAAATGTTTTTTGTATACTTTTAATAGAATACTTACCCCCGGATTGTCCCTCGAATAGATATTCTTTAGGTCTATACTGCACATAATACTCCCTAAGCATCACGAGTAGTTTTTGTGAAAGAAGTGTTGTCCTGTCCTTCTTGCCTTTACCACCTCTGACAACTATAACATTCCGTTTAGAATCTATATCAGCAATTTTCATATTGACAGATTCACTGATTCTAAGACCAGCAGAATATATAAGATATAAAATAGATTTGTGTTTTAAATTTGTTATATTTCCGATCAGTTCAATTATCTCTTCTTCACTGAAAACCGTAGGTAATTTTATTGGTCTTTTTGCTCTTGGGATATCATATAATTCCCTTTTTCTTCCCAAGACTTTTTCGTAATAAAATTTTATTGCGTTAATTATCTGATTCTGATATCCGTATGATAGTCCATTTTGGATTTCTTGATACAAAAAATTAGTTATATCTTCTTTAGTCAGATTATTTATATCTGTATTCTTAAAGTGTTCTAAAAACAGATCAAAGCAGTAACCGTAGGACTTTAATGTACTATTACTATAATTCTTCATCTTTAATTGTATAATATATTTCACTTTTGCTTCGTCGTTCATTGTTAACACTGATATTGTTTAAGGAAATATCAATATATATAACTACTTATGATTTGGCAAGACAATATGTTTAACGAAATATTGATTATGGTTATTATCTTCAGGGATAACAACATTTTGCTAAAAAATGAATGAGTTAAATAAAAGTGTTTTTATGAAAAATATTATGAATCAAACTTAATATCGTCTTTTGCTAGATCTTTTATAATATTAGAGTTAAAAATATCTTTAAATACTGGATTATCAATATCATCTAGGTTGTTGATGATTCCATGAATCTTTTCACCACTTTTTTTGATCTTATCTAATATTGCATTTATACTGCTTTTTGATTCAATATCACTTTTTTTGATCTTACTCTTTAAAATATCGGAATAACCAATGATTCCATTTAATGGTGAGTTTATTTGGTGATTTTGCATCACTAATAACGAATGAATAGCTTTGACCTGTTCTTCCAGTATCTTCTTTTTTCTAAGAGATCTAAGATATTCAGATTTTGATTCAGCTTCAGCTCTTTGCTTGATCATATCTTTTTCTTTGATCAACATTTGATTTAATTTTTCCTTTTGAACAGAAACATACATATAATGTAGTATTATAATAAGTAAAGAGTATAAAGCAAAGAAAGTCCAAAGTTGATATTTATCTTCGGTAAATACTATCATTAGTGTTAGAATGATTAACACGGCAAGAAATACTACTCCATGTCGTATAATTGTTTTTTTTGTAAATTTATCCATCATAAATCAACCTGTATTCCTAATAATATTGCAGTATTTCTTCTTTAAATTCTTCAAATCTATTATTAAATATTGCCTTTCTTGCTTCTTTTGTCAACCACAAATAAAAATAAATATTATGTATCGTAGCTAACTGACCACTCAATTTTTCCCCAGCATTAAAAAGATGTCTAACATAAGCTCTTGAATGATTCCTACAAGTATAACAGCCACATTCTTTGTCGATCGGCTCAAAATCTTCTTTAACCTTTGCACCTTTGATTATTATCTTACCTTTACGAGTAAAGACAGTGCCATTTCTAGCATTTCTTGTTGGCATAACGCAATCGAACATATCAATTCCTGCTGAAATGCAGTTTAGAATATCTTTTGGTGTTCCTACTCCCATAAGGTATCTTGGTTTATTCTCAGGTAAAAAATTAGTACATAGATCACTTATCTCAGGAATGTGTTCAGGTGGTTCTCCAACAGAAACACCTCCAATAGCATAACCTTCAAAATCAAGTTCTACCAATTCCTTACAACTCTGCTCTCTTAGATTTTTATACGTTGAACCTTGAACGATAGCAAACATAGTTTGATCATGACCGTAAAGTGGTTTTGTTTTCTTGAAATGTTCCATAGACCTTTTAGCCCATTTCGTTGTTCTTTCAACAGCTTTCTTTGCATATTCTTCAGTACAAGGGTATGGTGCACATTCATCTAATACCATCATAATGTCCGAACCGATCTGTCTTTGTACATCTATTACAAATTCTGGAGTGAAAAACCATTTTGAACCATCTAAGTGAGATCTCAGCTTTACACCTTCGTCAGTTATCTTTGCAAGTGCAGCTAGACTGAATACCTGAAATCCACCACTATCGGTAAGAATATTCTTATGATAATTCATAAACTGATGTAATCCACCGGCTTTTTCCATTAGGGGCATACCAGGACGCAAGTTAAGATGGTAAGTATTTCCAAGGATAATATTTGCATCAGACTCTTCAAGGTCTCTATTCGTCATTGCTTTTACATTACCAAGAGTACCAACAGGCATAAAAACAGGAGTTTGTATCTCTCCGTGGTCAGTTGTAAGTGTTCCTGCTCTTGCCTTAGAAGTTTTGCTTGTATGTTCTAATTTAAATTTCAAAATTAATCCTTAAAATTATTGTTGTTTATGATATAAATATTGTTATTTATCGATATTTGTTTCAGTTTCGGATGGATCAAGAATATCATCACCGTTTACAACTCTACCTATATCATTATACAAAACGATCATTGTAAATAATAGAAGTAATATCATTCCAGCCTGTAAAATTCGGAATTTAATATTTGTCGGTATTTTTCTACGGGTAGCTGCTTCAATAGATAAAAATAATAAATGACCACCGTCTAAAATTGGAATTGGAAGTATGTTAAGAAAGCCAATGTTTATACTAATGAAAGCTAAGAAGTTTAAAAAAGACCAAAATCCAGCTCTGGCACTTTCACCTGTCATTTGTGCTATCATAACAGGACCGCCTAGATCTTTCATCGAAGCCTGTCCTGTAACAAGCATTTTAATTGAATAAACACCGATTTCAAGCCAATACAAAGTAGTTTTAAATCCTAAACCTACAGATTCTATTATGCCTGCATTTCTAATTGTATAGTCCGGATAAATTCCTACAACACCAATTTTCTTAAGTTCGTTATCTTCAAAAGCATCCATTGACATAGTTGTAATGTTCATAGTGATAATTGAGTCAGATCTTAAGATTTCAAATTCCATTTCTGTATCAGGATTAGCATGAATTATTTTTGCTAAGTGATTCCAGTCTGTGAGTTCGATAGTATTAATAGAAACTACTTTATCATCGGCTAGCATTCCAGCTTCCAGAGCCGGTGAGTTGTCTGTAAATCCTTGAATAAATGTAGAATTTGGCTCTTTAATTCCGTTGAAGAAAGTGATTATTGAATAAATGAATATTGCCAGGAGCATATTCATAATAACACCTGCAGAGATTACAAATGCCTTTTGAAAGAAATTCTTGGATTCAAATTCATTAGATTTAGGTTCAGAATATTCTTTATCCTCATCAAAACTTTCATCTATCATGCCGGTTATCTTAACATAACCACCTAAAGGTATCCAAGCTAATCTATATTCGGTATCACCAATCTTTTTCTTAACTATTGCTTTTCCAAAACCCAGTGAAAAAATTTCGACTTTGATACCAAATAATTTTGCAGCCAGAAAATGCCCGCTTTCATGGATAAAAACTATTATTCCAAGTAATACTATAAATGAGACTAATGTTAACATTAATTTTCCCTCTGTACGTTAAATATTTTATCCGGATTTATTATCAGATCAGGATCAAAAGCCTTTTTTAATTTCTTCATAAACCCAATTTCATCTTTGGAATATTGTAAACTTAAAAAAGTTTTCTTTGATAGACCGATTCCGTGTTCTCCTGTTATACTTCCACCTAGCTGAACGGTGCTTTTAAATATCTCTTCTGCGGCAAATCTAGTATTGTCGACTTCACTTTTATCATCTTTATCATATAAAATATTGATGTGTAGATTGCCATCACCGGCATGTCCATAAATGACAATACGAAGTCCGTATTTTTCTCCAATATTTCGAACAAGATCAGTTATTCGAGGAAATTCACTAACAGGGATAGAGATGTCTTCGTTTAATTTATTGGGAGATATTCTTTTAATAGACGAGGATATAGCTCTCCTAACATCCCAAATACTCTCTGCCTCATCATTTGATTCTGCCTTTTTATAACCAAGGATTTTTAGTTTTTTAAATAAATTTTCTAATTCTGATGATCGATACAATAGATCCGGTAATAAATTAGAATCAAGCTGAATGATCAATACGGTGTCAGTATCCTCAAGTAGTGAAATATCTTTAAATTGTGTCACAGCGTTTAATGCGTTATTATCTATTATTTCCATCACAGAAGGATCAATATTAGTCTGTTTTATTTTTATTACAGTATCTACAGCATCCATAAAACTGCTATGATAAGATATGAATGTATCTTTTAAAATAGGTTCATCTAATAATTCTAAAGCGATCTCTGTAATAATTCCCAATGTTCCTTCAGAGCCGATAAGAATAGATGCACCTGGTAAAGATTTATTACTGAAGATCCCATAGGAATACAAGTAACCTGTACTATCAACAAATTTTAATCCTTTTACATATCTAGAAGTTACACCATACCTAACACAGTGAAGACCACCTGCATTTTCAGCGATGGTTCCACCTATTGTCGCAACCTTATTACTTGATGGATCAGGTGGATAGTATAATCCCATTTCTTTTACTTTTTCCTGTAGTTCTGAAACAACAACTCCCGGTTGTACATAAGCGATTCTATTTCGTTTGTCTATTTTTAAGATCTTGTTCATTTTTTCAAAATTTAGTACGATCCCACCTTTGACTGGAACTGCACCGCCACTCATACCCGAACCTGCACCGCGGGGTATAATTGGGATTTCATTTTTTGCTGCAAAATTGACTGTTATTAATACCTCTTTTTGATTTGTAACATTTACTACCAGATCTGGCTCTCCTTTGTACTTTGTGGAGTCTGTCCTATAAACGTATTTTTCTTCTTGTGATGAAGAAATAATATCAGGTGGTAAAAGATCTTCCAATTTGTCCCAAAAAGGCATAAACAAGTATCCAAGTTTAGTTCTTTCCTAATATAAGAAATAAAATTTACAATTGACAGTTGACAATTTATAATTAATTATAGAAAAGGTATTAATAGAAAATATTGTCATATTCGTGCTTGACACGGATATCCACACAAATTAAAAAAAATGGATCCCCGGATCAAGTCCGAGGATGACGAAATAAGTGAAGAAAATGAGAACTATTTTAAGAAACAGCTTTTTCACTTGCTCAATTATTTTTTTTCTCTTAATTTTACTCAAAGCATGAATATTGAGGTAATTATGATAGAAATATTTAAAAAAACAAATTTGAATCTCGAGAAAATAGACAACTATGAAGATAATTCATGGGTTAATATTGTTGATCCATCTGAAGATGAGATAATTTCAATTATAGATAAATTCGATATTCCACGAGATTTTCTGACTGACCCATTAGATATTGATGAAGTTGCTCGTTTAGAAATAGATGATGATAATTTTATCCTATTGACTAGAATCCCTGTTCTGGATATTGATGATGATGGTTCGCATTATCAAACAATGCCATTAGGAATTATAGTTTTAAACAACAAACTGATGATGACCGTTTGTTCAAGAGAAAATGATCTTGTCTCTGATTTTATCCAGCAGAGAATAAAGAATTTCAATCCTGCAGACAGAGGGAAATCCATTTTACAAATATTTAACAGGACAAATCAATTATATATTAGATATTTAAAGCAGCTTAGACATAAGGCTGGTGAGATCGAGGAAGATATTCAACAATCAATGAAAAATGAAGAACTTGTTGAAATATTTAAACTTGATAAATCATTCATCCAATTTGAAGCTTCTCTAAAATCTAATAACAGAATGATCCAAAAACTTCAAAGAAGCACATTATTTAAAATGGATGAAAGTAAAGAGGATATTCTTGAAGATGTAATGATCGATATTAAGCAGGCTATTGAAATGGCTGAGATATATAGTGTCATTATGAAGGAAATGATGAGCTTCTTTTCATCTTTAATATCTAATAATCTTAACGTTGTAATGAAGTTTCTTACAGCTGTAACGATCATAATTGCAATTCCAACACTGGTAGCAAGTATTTACGGAATGAATGTAAGCTTACCATTTCAGAATGCACCACATGCTTTTATAATCACATTAGCTATTTCAGCGGTTGCTGCATTAATGGGTATTATCTTATTTATCTATAGAAAGTGGATTTAAAATTTTTTAATCGTTATATATTTCATTTCACTCCTCTACGATTCACTTTAATCGTTATATGTTTCATTTCACTCCACTACTATGCTATTTCGTCGGATAGCGATTTGTTTCTACATAATATGAATGCATATTTCAGTTATAATTTGGAACTGTAAATAAAGGAGAACAAAATGAATAGCTTAAGATTGAAGAAAATTATGAAGAATAACCAAAACAAAAAGTTTACTCAGCAAGAGTTGAAAGAAGTTATGGGAACAGATGTAAAATTTCAATTCAGAAGATCAATATTGAAAAATAGAAGCCCATATATCCATATATTTTAAAAGAATTTCATAATCTCCCTCCAGAGAGACATACAAAGAAAAAAAGGATTTGCGCTGTAATGCGAATCCTTTTTTTATTTTGTATTAAATTTTTAACTTCTTCGTCATTTTAATATTTTCTTCAATCATTTACTTACTGTAAACTCTTTATGAAAATATGAAAAATCCTTGAATTTATTCATTTAATTTCAAAATCATTTCTCAGGTAAAATTTCAATCTCGTCATTATTTATTTTCAGTTTATCGATATATAATAAAGTACCTGATGTGATCAGGATTGGCCAGACAAGTATGTTTAATAATGGTATCAGAAAAATGAAGAACATAATTCCTCCGTAACCGATCCAAATACCCGGTCTTTTTAATATCATCATTCTTCTGTGTTTTAAATCCAGCATATCTCTTTCCATTGGGTAGTCAAGGAAATCAAAAGTTAAGGTATACATTAAAATTATAGATGAGACTACGGTATATATTGCTCCACCGATCACAGGAATGAACCATAGCGGAAGTGGTATTATGAGTAGGATAATAAAAAATAATAGTTTTTTAAGTTCGTACAAAACATCATGTTTTATCTGTCCAAAGAACGAAAGTGGACTTTTAAATTTTTTACCAGTATAAACTTCTTCAACTTTTTCAGATAGCAATGTATTGAAAGGGGCATTAATAACGGCAGAAAGTATCATAATCAGGAATAAAGATAGTACTATTATTATGAGAAAGAAGGGAAGTACGAATGTATAATACAGAGTAATTAAATACCATGCAGAGTTTTCGGCTACCCAGCTCCCAAGCAAAGAATCATACCATCCAATTCCATTTGAAAATATAAAAAAGAAAGCAATCACAAGCAATATTGTAGCTATTGTTATTTGGAATATTGCGTACTTAAATAATTTTTTATTTTTTAAAAGGAAAGCTGCTCCTTTAAGAAAATAAATAAAACTCAGTGAATCTTTTATTGGAGTGAACATTTTGCCCTCGTTTTTTTGTTTATACTATATTTTAAATTTAATGTTTTGATTATGCAAGGGATATTTTAGTGATTAAATAGGTACGAGGTATAAAGTATGAGGTATGAGCTGGTTATTTAACACACTCGAATTCAATATAAAGCTGACTACTGTTTGCCCAACGCCATTATTTGTCCCACAAGTTATTCTATATTACCTGTGTAGTTACGATTTCTAAATTACAGAGGAAGCATCATGTCCGAATTGAGAATTGAAGTATTATTTGAAAGCTGGTTGATCTGGGATGGAAATTATCCCTCATGGAAAAAGAATGATGAAATAAAGATCTCAGTTTTGGCAGAAGAATTATTAATTATACCTGCTAAGAAAAATGAGTTGTTCCTTAAAAATATCAATCCTGCAACTTATGAATTTTCAGGGAAATGTATTTATGTCTATCATGACGACAAAAAAGATCTGGAATTTGTTGTATTTGACACGGGTTTGTTAAAATTTTATTTATTCCGTCCTGCGTATGATGAATTTAAAGTGGGTGAATATTATTACGGTAAAATTACTTTATTGGTTGATTATTTTATGTGGAAAGAAAGTTATCAAGAGCTCCCAGATGTACCTGATATCTTTTATGAGTTTCATATAGAATCGATTCTTAAAACTTATATTTCAGATGAGCATATTTTAGAAGAAGATGACATTGGTATTCAGCCTACTAAATTATCTGGGGATAAATATAAAAACACTATTTCTTATGAAGTTGATAAAATTGAAATCAATCAGAATATGGGAGAATTTTTTCTATTAAATTTAAAATCTGAATTGTGAATTAAAGGAAATATAATAGAAATAGAGGAATAAATGTTTAATTCAAGCTTAAAACAAATTATTGTAGAAAAGATTAAGGAAGAAAATATTACTTCAACTGAATTATCAAAAAAGTTGGAGTATGTAAAAATTGTCGTTGGGGCAAATAGAATTGATGAAATTCTGAACTCTAATCTACTTAGAATTGGTTCAGGTGGTTACGATTATAGATATATTACTTCTGAAATACTGGAAGCTCTTTGTGAAATCCTGAATATTGAGAAAGCTGTATACATTGATGGTATTAAAGAAATCAGAAATGAACTAAAGCGAATTGAAACTAGATACCACGCAAATATAAAGATTTTTAGTGAATACAAGCCAAAACCAAGTAGTTATGCTTCAGCTATAGGAATTTCTAAAGCGATAAATATTAAATTGCCTAGAGATTTTGTTGATAAGCCTTTTGATTTACAGAAAGTAGAAGTTTTGCAAAAATGCCGACAACATTATTCAGAGAACAAAGGATCGCTTGGGAAAATATTTGGGTTGATAAAGTTTTACAGGTATTTCTATTCTAAGGATAAGTATATTGATTTGGAGATTATAGATGGACAAATAACTTAAAGAAGGAGTCAAAAATGAAATGGAATGTTCATGACAAATTCAGAGATCTACCTGTTGATGAGGAGTTGATGGATATTGTCAGGGATTTGGATATCTTTGGGGATAATCCCAGTATTACTATTAAGAGGTCTGAGTCAGGGTTTACTTTTGTGAATTTTAATTTTGAGTCTTAATGTTGTTATTCTGAAATTGATTCAGAATCTTTCTTTAGAGGAGTACATGATTTTATCTTTTTGTCTTGATACAAAAAGAAACAAAAAAATCAAGGCAATGCAACTTCTTACCCCCGAGTAAATGATTGTTTAGGTACTGTCAAGAAAATTGTGTCTGAGATCATTCTAACATCATATCAAGTTTCTCTCTACTGGATGAAAAAGCTGTTACAGGATACGAATAAGTTTTCTCTTCAAAACCCATTAAAT
>JAQIDB010000051.1 GCA_027858225.1 Candidatus Delongbacteria bacterium | reverse complement strand
CTTTCGTATCCCAACACTTTTTCATGAGACGGACTTTCATATGTAATAATTCCCTTATCGTCTAATATAGAAATTACATCACTACTATTTTCAATCAATGTTTTGAAACGTTCTTCACTTTCTTTTATTTTTTCTTCGGCCTGCTTGCGTTCGGTTATGTCATTAATAATTCCAACAAGAAATTTATTTCCTGAAGGGTCGGTATATAAAGTTTTTCTTGTTACAATTGTTCTAATTTCGCCTTTTGCATCTGTAATAAATTCCTCATTAATATTTTCTTTGCCTGAGTTTAGTACTTCAAGGTCTTTAGCTATGAATGTATCTAGTTGATTATCAAGAAAATGTTCATAATCTGAAGTACCGATAAGTTTTTCAGCAGGTGATCCAACTAATGAACAGAATGCATCATTTACCAAACAAAATTTATGTTTATCGTCTTTAACAAAGATAGGTGAAGCGATCGTATTTATTATCTTGTTTAAGTAATCCTTTGATGCAATCAGTTCTTTTGTGCGCTCTTCTACCAAAATCTCAAGCTGTTTATTTTCATCAAGTTTATCAAGCTTAGCTTTCTTGACTTTCAGCATTGCGTGCATCATGGCAGTCAGCTCGCTTCTGTCTATCGGTTTTGAAAGAAAACCCTCAGCTCCCATATCTAAAGCGATGACACGGCTGTCTTTATCATCCTTTATTGATGTAACAAATACTACAGGCGTATTGCTCAGTTTTTGATCTTCTTTCAGTTGTTTGCACACTTCATAACCGCTCATTCCTGGCATAATTATATCTAGGAGAATTAGATCAAGATTTTCTTCAGCAGCAAGTTTCAAACCTTCCTCTCCGCTTAGGGCAGTAAATAATTGAGCGGTAGGAAAGATCTCTAGTATGAGTGCTTTTAAGATAACGAGGTTGTCTTTATTATCGTCAATCCCAAGAATTTTTATTATTTCATTTTCCATAAAGCACCTCGTTTATTGTTTTAAAGAAATCTTTTTCGGCAATAGGTTTTGGAATATACCCATCGAACCCGTGTGCAAGAATAGTTTCTCTGTCGCTTGTCATAGCACTCGCAGTAAGAGCGATTACTGGAATATGTCTAATGCTTGGATCTCTGCGGATAGTTTTAAAAGCCAGAATGCCGTCAGTTATTGGAAGTGCAATATCCATAAGTACAAGATCCGGTTTGTGTTTCTTAGTCAGTGCAATCCCTTCTTCACCGTTTACAGCTTCAATTACCGTATAATTATCAGCAATCAGAGCTTTTACAGTGATCATATTGTCGGGATTGTCTTCAACTACCAAAACAGACAATTTACCTATAATATTATTGGGTTTACTCTTTGGTGTTTTTATTTCTGGTTGTTTAAACAGCATTCCTGCTACAGCGTTCATCAGTTCAATACGGTTTATATCGCCTTTCTGTATAAGCTGATGTATGTTATTACTTCTTAAAACACTAAGTTCATCTTTTGTAATATGCTTTGCAGTTAGTATCATCACAGGGATGTGAGCCGTCAATTCTGAATCTCGTATGGTTTTTAGAACTTCAAATCCGTCTATTTCCGGCATCATAAGATCTAAAATAATTGCATCAGGCAAGCTTTGTGAAATGCTTGTATTTGCATCCGGTAAACTTTTGGTAATTGTTTCAAGACCTTCAGTTCCATTGCGTGCGACCATTATCTGATATCCACTTTCTTCCAGAAAATCTTTAATTTGTATTATCGCTGGTTCGCTGTCTTCGATAAGTAAAATTGTTTTAACTTCTGAACCTAAAACTGGACTATCAGTTGATTGTAAAATCTTATATTTCAGTTCATTTGCTGTATCTTCTTCAATTATTTGATTTTGAATTTTATACTGTAAAGGAATAGATACGGTAAATTCTGAACCTTCCTCGAGAATACTCTTAACAGAAATTGTGCCACCAAGCAGATTCGTATATTTTTTTGCGATTGCAAGGCCAAGTCCGGTTCCTCCAAATTTTCTTGAAGTGCTACCATCTGCCTGCCTAAATTCATCAAAAATATGTATGATATGATTTTCATCAATACCAACACCGTTATCTGTTACAGTGATAATTAAATTTTCGTCTTTCTGTAATGCTTTTATTTCTACTTTTCCATTTTCGGTAAACTTTACAGCATTGCTTATGATATTTTGCATAATATGCCTGAATTTTCCTGCATCAGATGTCAAAGATAATCCCGAATCAGTTATCAAATTTATTATTTCTGTATTGGATTGTTTTGCTTGTGGATCTATCATATTTACAATTTCAGAGATCGGTTCGGATATATTAAATTTTATTATCTCAAAATCTTCTTTTCCTGATTCAATACGGGATATATCAAGAATATCATTTATCAAATCAAGTAAATGCTTACCGTTTCGTTCAATTATTTCAAGATAACTATATTCTTCATCTGGAATTTTTTTAGAAAGTTTTCGGTTAAGGACACCTGAAAGAGCTATAACAGAGTTTAGCGGAGTACGCAACTCGTGACTCATGTTTGACAAGAAATTCGTTTTCAATCTGCTTACTTCATTCAATTGAGTCTTCTGCATTTCAAGCTCGGTATTTTGTTCGGTCAGCTCTGCAGATTGTTCTTCTAGTTCAATTGTTTGAGCTTCTAGTCTTTCAGATAATTCTTTCATCTTGTGATAAGCCATTATACCCTCGATACGAGCGCTAAGTGTAGTAAGGATTTTATCAATCAGCTGAATAGATTGTTTACTATATGTATTGACGCTTGCTAATGAAATAATCGCTACTACCTGATTCTTCGCCTGAATCGGAATAGTTATAATTTCTTTTGGGATAAATTTCCCACTTACAGTATGAAAGGTAAAACGAGTATCTTCAGGTATTGTTTTAATGTATTGAACTTTTCTGGTAGATAAGACAGAACCAAATTCACCTTCGAAACGGTCGGCGGAAAAAGATTGTCTCGCATTATCATCAACTCCGGTGGAATCGAAATGCTCAAATGTATTTTTATCTGTATTTAATAGGTATATTGCTGCCATTTGCGATTCAGTATTCGTAGCGAGTGCAGTAATTGTTTCCTTAAAGAACTCTTTTATTTCGAATTTACTCAACAATAAAGCTGAAATATTAACTACCTTTTCATTCAAAACAGTATTGAACTCGACATTTTCTGTTAGATTATTGAAAGAGTCCGACAGATCACCGAATTCATTTTTTAATTTATATGAACTTCGGGCTGACATATCACCAGCTTTGAAGCGTTTTGATGCCTTTGTTAAACTAATTAATGGATTTCGGATATTACGCATCAAAGTATAACTTATTATCAGCAGAAATAATATAATAATGGAAATCAGAAGTATCCGTTGTCTGTTTAAAGTATTCCGTAGTATTTTTGAATTATTATAGAGTTCGTCACTTTTATTTTCTGCGAAACTGCTAATCTCATTTAATATGTTCAATACTTTCTGTACTTGTTCAGGAGCAATACCTCCACGAAAATGTCGATTTTTTGCTGCTCCAGTTTTTCCAGATTTAAACATTAGTAATGATTCGGAACGGATCGAAAACCACTTTTTAAATTCTATAGATAAATTGTCAATATCAGTTTGTGGACCAAGGTACCATTGCTTCAGTATTTCAATTTCTTTTTCAACGTTGAATTGGCTGACAGGCATTTCAGTCAGAATGTTCTGTCGGTTTCTATCGTCCTCAACAACAAATAAATCTTTAATTTGAATTCGCATAGACATTATTTGCTTTGTTATGTCTCCAATTGCACGTCGGACATTGATAGGATGATTATACATTTTTTCCGTCTGCAAATGAATCTCTTCTGTTTGGATATAAGAAACCGTACCAAGTACTATTACTAAGAAAAAAATAAAAATAAAACCAAACTTGAGCTGCGTCTCTATTTTAAGATTTCTGATTTTCATTACATTTTCCTTTTATAATTATTACTGAATATTGCGGATTTGTCAAATACTTCTTTGTAACCATTAGTCATAATAATTTCCCTTTCAGCTTCGCCTGTTATTAAATAACCGCCTGAAGCGAGGCAATTCGTTGTTTTATCAAGAATCCTTTTCCTGGATTCAGTGTTATAATAAAAAAGTAAATTAGCACAAAACACAAGATCAAAATCTCCAAAAATACTTACAGGTGGACAGCTTAATGTTTTATTAAATAAATCAAAAACAGAAAATTCGATTCGTTCTTTCAGTGCTTGATTTACAGTATATTTATCACCAGTCTTAGTAAACCATTGATTTAGTCGTTGAAGGCTAATATTATTCATTGAGTCAATGGAGTAAATTCCGTTTCTTGCCAAGTTTATATGCGTTTCACTTTGATCCGAAGCAAAAATCCGGTAGCTTATATTTTCACCCATTATGCTTTTCATCTCTTCCAATAATATGGCAAGGCTGTATGCTTCATGACCACCAGCACAAGCAGCTGACCATATTCTGATTTCTTTCTGTTTGCTGTTTTTCTTATGCATCAATAATTCAGGTAATACTATCCGTTCTAAAACTGCAAAAGTGAGCGGATTGCGAAAGAACTTGCTATGGTTTATCATCAATGAGTTATATAATTGATTGATCTCTTTTGGATTTTGTTTTATAATTTCAGAATATTCTTCTTTTGAACTGCAATTATTTGCAGACATTCTTTTCTGAATTGATTTGTTCAAAAAAGATTCATCATATTTTGAAAAATTTATGCCTTTACCATTTTCTTCAAAAAGATCGTTAATTATTTGCTTAAGATCAGTCATTCTTTTCTCTCTTCCAAAATTTTATCCCGTTATTTACTTTCCAATTCTTTTATTCTGTCCTTTAATTCCTTGACCCTGAATTCCCTGTCAACAAATAGCTTATTAAATTTTTCTAGTTTCTCGTTTTTTTCTTCAAGTTCATAAGTTCGTTCTTTAACAAGCTCTTCAAGATGATCACGATATTTTGCGAGCTCCATTTCTGTTTTATGAATGGCTGTTATATCCTGCACTGTCCCAATAGATCTGACAGGTTTATCTTTGTCATCAAAAAGGGTATTACAGTATTCCTGAACAAATTTCTCGGTGCCGTCCTTTAATAAAATTCGATGAACAATTGAATAGGATTCTTTATCTTTCAACGACTTCGTATACGCAGCATCTACTATATCTCTATCGTCAGGATGAATGTTTTCTAAAAAGCCTTCATAAGTGGCTTTAAATTCCTGAGGTATAAAATTGAATATTCTGTATATTTCATCCGACCATTGTAATGTGTTTGTAATTAAATTCAATTCCCAGTTTCCTATTTTTGCCATTATTTGTGCTTCTTTTAGTTTTGCTTCGCTTTCTTTTAAAGCTGTTTCAGCATTCTTACGCTTGGTGATATCTGTGATAAATGCTATGTAGTGTAACGAGTTGTTGTCATTGCCAAAATTTGCCTTAACTACCAATTCTATTGGAATCGTATTACCTTTTTTATGAATGTATTCTTTTTCGTAAACAATTGAAGTATTTTTAGGATTTATTTTTTCAAGTTCTTGAGATTCAATAGTATTCCATTTCTCAGGAGTTAATACTTTACTCCAATTTATTGATTTCAATTCTTCTTCAGAATAACCGGTTAATACTGAAAAAGCTTTATTACAATTCTCTAGTCTTCCATCTGGGTATCCAAAAGCAATTGCAATAGGAGCATTTCGTACGATATCAGCTTGAATTTTTTCTCGTATTAAGCTTCTATTTAATGCTTCTTCGGCTTGTTTACGGATTGCAATATCTTTTTCCAATTCTCCGGTTTTTATTTTCACCTGCTTCTTCAAAGTTGAATTCCATATAAAGGCCACAATTACAATCAAAAATCCCGATCCAGTAAATAATAAAACGATTATCCAGAAATCTTTCTGATAAAAAAAAGACTTATGCTTCAAAGATATCCATTTATTGATAATATTTTTCTTTTTCTCTACTGGAATAGCTTTCAAAGTCTTATTCATGATCGAATTTAAAAGTGGCCAGTCCTTACGAGTATGAATGGATAACTTTGTTTCATATTCTGTTTCTCCGGCAATAACCAGATTGGGTATTCCTTCCTGTTCAATATAATGAAGTGCAATAGGCAAAGTAGCAATAAAAGCATCAATTTGATTTGTAGATACTTTACGTAAGCCATCGGTTATGTTTGCGACATTAACAATTTTTATTTGAGGGTGATCTTTGCGGATAAATTCATTCCATAAATATCCTGATACAATACCTACTTCTTTATAATATAATTCCTTCGAGTTGTTCAGATGCTGATTGTCTTTAGTAGTAATTATAACTCCTGGAAAAACCAGATGGGGGTCGGAAAAAAGCATGTATTCTGCTCTTTTAGGTG
>JAQIDB010000169.1 GCA_027858225.1 Candidatus Delongbacteria bacterium | reverse complement strand
ATTTTAACCATATTATTACCAGTTCCTGCAGGTATGAAGCCCAGAGCAACTTTATTCGAAAGCTTATTATCATGAACAAATTGTAGGCATAAGTTTATTGTTCCATCTCCCCCTACAGCAACGATGATATCATTATTTTTTATCATGGAAGGATCAATATTGGGAACATAAAAATCATTAGAAGATTTAGTATATGTAATAATAGTTTCATGAGTAAAGAGTTCCTTGGATCTTTTCCTGATAATATCTTCTCTTTCTTCAATATATGTGCCTGAAGTTTTATTGAAAACAAAATATATCATAATTCATCCTTTACAATTTATAGAATAAAAAAAGGGAAGTAAAAAACTTCCCTTTGAACTTGTTCAGGTCTACCTTACTTAGAAGATAAGATTTTGTACATTCCAGTTCCACATGTTGAGCAAGAACCCTTAAGAGCTGGTCTTCCGTTTTTCATTGTAACTTTCTTTGCATTCTTAAATTCTTTCTTCTCTCTGCACTTTACGCAATAACCGATTTCTTTTTTTGCCATTTCTGACTCCTTGTTTTTTTAGTTCACTTCTTCATGAAAAATTGTTTTTTAGCTTTAATGTAAACAATCTAAACTCTAACATATCGTTTGTCAAGAAAAAAAAATCATTTTTTTAGGATTGAATTATACTTGGAAATCAATCAGTTGTTTATGCGTATATTATTTTCCTTGATAATTAACTATCTCTAATATAAATTTAAGCCGCATATATATATTATTTATATTACTTAAGAACTTATACTGATACGAAGAGTAAAAGTTAATTCAAAACTAAATTTATAGCGAATAGAATATGAAGAAAATTTTAGTAATTACGACCGGTGGAACAATATCTATGAAAGCTTCCAAGAGTGGGATCATACCTTCACTCAACGGGAGAGAGATATTGGAATTAATACCTCAAATAAAAAATATTGCAGATCTTACATTGCATGAATTCAGTAATATCCCAAGCCCCATGATGACACCACAAATGATGTTTGAGCTCTCTAAGTATATTTCTAAAGTTATAGATGATTATGATGGAATTGTTGTTACACATGGAACAGACACTGTGGAAGAAACAGCTTATATGCTATTCATAACTTTACAGACATTGAAGCCCGTTATTCTTACCGCAGCAATGAGGTCTAACGAAGAAAGTGGACTTGATGGTCCAAGGAATCTTCTGAATGCTATTAGAGTTGCTTCGAATAAAAAAAGTATAGACAGAGGCGTTGTTCTAGCGATAAATGATGAAATATTCAGTGCTCGAGAAGTATATAAATCATCAACGAATTTAACAAATGCGTTTGAGGCACCACATTATGGCATCTTGGGAATTATTGATGCTGATGATGTTATTTACTACAGAAGGTCAGAATTTAGATACAAGTATGAAGTGGAGAACCTTGAGTACAAAGTAGAATTGATCAAGCTTTATTCAGGAGTTGGAAGAAAATTTATTGATTGTTCAATTGCTGCCGGAACAAAAGGAATTGTAATCGAAGCTTTTGGAAGAGGAAATGTTAATCCCGAAATTAAAGCTGGAATTTTAGATGCGATAAAATTGGGGATTCCTGTTATCATTACATCAAGAGTACCAACTGGAAGGGTTTTGGGCATTTATGCTTATGAGGGTGGCGCAAAACAGCTTGAGGAGGCCGGAGCTATAATGGCAGGTGATTTGAATGGTAATAAAGCCAGATTAAAATTGATGGTTCTCCTCGGTAAAAAGATAACAGTTGAACAAATAAATAATTCATTTCTGGTAGAAAAGGGATAAAGTGCTTAAATCATTATATGCACATATCAATTCGAAGAAGACAATTAATTATACATTGATTTTATATTTGATTGTGATTTTTGTTTTATCCAGTTTGAATTTCAAAACTACTAATCATGGTTTGATTTATAAAGATAAAATAATTCACTTTGTTGAATATTTTATTCTGGGAATTCTGTTTATTCGCTATTTTATTTTTTCAAAAAATATAAAATTCAAAAGAAGCATGATTTTTACACTTCTTTTCGGTTCTTTATATGCCGTTTCAGATGAAATACATCAAGGTTTTGTTGGATTCTTTTCAACAGGAATTTTTGGTGGAGTCAGAGATCCTGATATTTTAGATGTGTTTGCAGACATTGTAGGAATATTGGCAGGGATTTATACATATTCGATAATTTTAATTAAATATAATAAAATAAACGGAAAATTGAATGAAGAATTATAACGAAATTAAGATAAATAGAATTCTAGGAGCTTCAGTGTTTCTGATCTCATTTATAATTTACATGATAACTGTGTCACCGACTACATCATTCTGGGATTGTGGAGAATTTATTACAACTTCATATATCATGGGAATCCCCCATCCTCCCGGAGCACCTTTCTATTTAATGCTCGGAAGAATATTCTCGATGATACCTATCGTTGGCGATATTGGTCTTAGGGTTAATTTGATATCTGTTTTAGCAAGTTCTTTCACAGTGTTAATTTTGTATTTAACTAGTGTAAGGCTTATCAAAAATTGGAGAGGAGCTCCAAAAGATATATATGATTATTTTATTATTCATGGTAGTTCTGTAATAGGTGCTTTAACATTTGCTTTTACATACACTTTTTGGTTTAACGCAGTTGAAGCTGAAGTTTATGCTTTAAGTATGTTCTTTACTTCTATGATAATATGGTTGGCCTTAGTTTGGGCAGAAAAACATCACGAAGAAGACTCAGCAAAATATATTCTACTACTGATGCTCATGGTTGGTTTAGGTACAGGTGTGCATTTGCTGAATATACTTACATTGCCTGTTATTATCTTCATAATGTGGTTCTATGATAAAAGAATAAGTATTATCGTTGGATCAGGTGTCTTCATTTCTATTTTAGTCCTTTTTGCATTTCCTTTGGATGTTAAGTTATATTCATTATTCATATTTATTTTCCTTACTTGGATATTCCAAAAAAGTGATGAGCATGCAGATGTGTCTTTGGCCTTTATTATGCCTCTTCTGCTAATATTAGGATACTCAACTTATTTGATGATCTATCTCAGAGCAGGTTTGAATCCTCCAATAAACGAAAATGATCCATCAAACTTAGAGAGAATGATGGCATATCTAAATAGAGAGCAGTATGGTGATGAACAGCAGCTTAAAAATGCTGTTACTATGTTCTTCGGTGAAACTAATAGAAAGTATTTAGAATCTCTTCAGAAAATGGGTGTTTCGCCCGGTAGTGCAGGTGATCCTTGGAAAGGTCATTGGATGTTCTTCTGGAAGTATCAGATTGTTGAAATGTATATCAGATATTTCAATTGGCAATTTGTTGGTAGAAATTTCGAAGCGATTAAACAAACTGTGTCACTTAATGGTCTTTTAGCAATTCCTTTATTTGCAGGTATCTGGGGTGCATTGCATCACTTTTTTAAAGACTGGAAAAAAGCAACAGCCATATTCGCTTTATTTATTATTATGAGTCTTGGACTTGTAATATATCAGAATCAAGACTGGGGACAACCTAGAGAAAGAGATTATTTTTATATTGGATCTTTCTTTATATTCTCTATTTGGATCGGTATGGGAATTACATCTATAGCTGAAGCATTTAAGGATGGCAAATTGTTAAGAAAATTGATTATACCTTTAGTTATAATGGCTCTGATAATCCCTGCAATGCAGATTAAAGCAAATATGTTCACCTTAAATAGATCAGGTAATTATGTAGCATGGGACTATTCGAAAAACATACTTGAAAGTTGCGATGAGAATGCGATTTTATTCACTAATGGAGATAATGATACTTTCCCAGTATGGTATTTGCAGGAAGTTGAAGGCATACGAAAAGATGTAATTGTTGTTAATTTGTCATTATTGAATACTGGGTGGTACATAAGGCAGCTAAAGAAAAGAATACCTGAGTTTGTTCAATATACCGAGGATGAAATATCATATTTGTTTGATCAAAAACACATGACCCAGGAAGGCTTCATGAGAAGATACTGGCCTGAGCCGAGAAAACTTCAACTACCTTCCAAAGATAAGAAGAGCATGGTCGAATGGGAAATGAAACCAAAAATGAGTGTTCAAGTTGATGGTAAGCCTGAAGGATTCCTTAGGATTCAAGACAAAATGGTATTTGAAATAATTGGTAGAAATGCCGTAAACAATTGGGAAAGACCAATTTACTTTGCTGTAACTGTTGCATCATCTAATTTTATCGGATTAGATAAGTACATGCGAATGGATGGTCTATGTTTCAGAGTCGTTGATTATCCAGCGGACAAAGGTATTGAACCTGAAGCATTATATGAAAGAGTTTTGCAAAGATATGTAACAAATTATAGAAATTTAGATAGAAAAGATATTCACTATGATAATAATATCATTCGACTTCTTCAAAATTATAGAAGTGCTTTCCTTCAGTTGGCTATTTATTATGAAGAAAATAGAGTTTCAGGAGATACTAAAAGCGAAGATATAAATGATAGTAAATTATATTCATACAAAGAATTTCAAAAATTTAATAATAATACGAAGATAAAATATTTACTTTCAAAAATGGAAGAATACATCCCGAGTGACAACATCCCATATACAAGTGAGATGATACAGGCGGAGATTGCTGGAATGTATATGAGGATCGGTGATAAAGAAACAGGTGAAAAATTACTATCTACTGTTGATGTTTCAAAAATGTCATTTAAAAAGAAAATTAGATTTTTATTATACTCAGCTTCAAAAGGTTATAGTGAGTATAGTATGGTTCTTTTAGATAAAGTTTTAAAGGATATTTACAAATTAAAAGGTAAAGACAAGTATGAAAAATTATTTGAACTTTATGCTGGATTTATTCAGGTTGAGCAGGCAGACCTAGCAGAAAAGATCAGGAATGATATTTCTAATGAACTAAAAAATAGTAAAGACATTCAGTTGAGAAATTCAATTTATAAAGAATTTGCTGTTGTTATCTATCAAGGTGGAGATATAGCTACTTCAAAAAAGGTACTTACGGACTATATTGAACTAAATCCGAAAGATACCGAGGCTTTAGATCTTTTATTCCAGGTTTATTCTATAGATAAAGAACATTCAAAAGCACTTGAAGTCGTAAATAAATACCTGGAAGTAGATTCTACAAGTAAAGATTTTAATGAGCATAAAATAGTTCTTGAGAAGATGTTGGAAAATGAAGAGAAATTCTCAATTGGGAAAAATTAAATAATTTGAAAAATAAAAAGAACATAATTAAGGCAATTATAGCTATCCTGCTAATTGGATTCCTTTTTGGTTATTTAGTAGATTTTGGAAAATTCATTGAGACCTTAACATCTCTTAACATTACATATCTTTTTATAGGGATCTTTTTCTTGATCTGTTCTGTGTTTATTTCTGCTTTCAGATGGAAATATCTTTTGTCTATTCGAAATGCTAAAATGAATTATTTTGCAGCTGTTAAAGAATACTTGATAGGTATGTTCTTCAATAATTTCCTTCCAAGTTCTGTCGGTGGTGATGTCAGCAGAATGATTGGAGCAACTAAAGCTACGGGAAATAAGGAAGTGGCAGTTTCTTCAGTTATTGTAGAAAGGATGATCGGATTAGTTGCACTGCTGATACTGGGTGTTTTTGGTATTATATATTTGGATGTTCTTCAAGATACATTGTTCCTTTATTTAGCTCTGGGACTCTTGGCTTTTGTAATAGGAATGTTTTTAATTTTAATAAATAAGACAACAAATTTAAAAGTTACGATTTTCTTAGAAAAAATACTTAAAAGAAAACTTACATTTTTATCTGATTTTAGAGATTATTCCAATCTGTCTTACAAATTATTTTATGTGCTTCTAATTTCATTTGTTTTTAGGATAGTCGAAGGACTATTTGTTTATTTTATTGTGTTAAGTATAGGTATTGAATTAAGTTATTTATATGCAATTGTCTTTTTTGCATCCATAGGTATAATTAAAATGATACCTATTGCTCCGAACGGTTTAGGTCTAAGTGCAATATCTTGGGTTTATTTGTTAGAGTTTATGTCTATCTCAGCAGAAATGTCTGCATCACTTGATTTTTTAATCATTACCACTTCCCTATTAGTCAGCTCATCAGGCGGGATTCTATGGATGTTGAACGGGAAGAAAGAAAAGAAATAAAAAAAGAGCTAAAATTAGCTCTTTTTTTATAATTTACAGTTATTCTACAATCCATCTCCCAACATATCTAACATACCTTTATTACCCATAATATGAATAAGTTGAGCTCTATCTACAGCTTTGTTCATAGCTTCTTCAACAGTGATAGTACCTGCGTTTATCAGATCAATAAAACTATCAGTCATAAGTCTCATTCCCTTTGCTTTACCAACTTCCATAAGTGATGGTATTTGAAAAGTCTT
>JAQIDB010000123.1 GCA_027858225.1 Candidatus Delongbacteria bacterium | reverse complement strand
TGATCGCAAAACTGCGTAAAACTCAAACTATAAGATTTACTTTCCTACGAGGATAAAATGACTTATATTTATGAAAACGATGACCGTTACTGGATACCATGTCTATTTAGAGCCCAATTCGAACAAGTATAAAGCTACTTAAAATCAATAGCATTCTGTGATGACCAGAACCTATTTTATTCAGGCTTTAAAATGATCTGAATTATTTCATTCTGAGTTCCAAATCTGATCTTTGGTCCCCAAGTTGCGGTTCCTGAAGTGACATAAAGATCCATATCGTTCACACTGTATGATCCGTAAATATATTTATATCTTAGCTTCACCATATAATTGAATGGGAACATTTGACCATTATGTGTATGTCCTGAAAGCATCAAGTCTATATTGTTATCTGATATCATTTCCACTGCTGAAGGTTCATGATTGAGCAGGATATTATATTTTGATGGGTTAATCACAGAGTTTTTCATTAATTTTTCGTAATAACCCTGATTGTTCATTCTCATGTTACCCCAGGGAAAACCAATTATATTGATCTCATTGTTAAATTCCTCTACAGTAGAATCAACTTCAAATTTATGAAAATTGTTCAAATCATCGAAGAAGTGATTATGTTTATCAGCATATACTTCATGATTTCCTGTTATATAATAAAACGGGGAGTGGGCATCTTCAATTACTCTTATATCCTCAATTGTAATGTACCTCTCATCAATAAAATCCCCTGTAATGAAAACAGCCTCAGGTTTTAACTCGCATACTTTTGCCATTATTTTCTTGAAGAAATCTGGAGAGTTTGAACCTATATGAACATCACTTAGGAGAACAAAATTATATTCTCTTGTAATTTTATTTGATGAAAATTCAATTTTTTTCACAGTCAACTGATATGCATTATAAATTCCAATGACAAAGAATAGTGCAAGTAATCCAACCAGCACTGAAATATTGATATGTCCACTTGTTTTTGTCAGTAGTGAGAGAGGTTTTAGTACAATAGATATCAGGAGTGTATAAATTATTACTATTACACTATAGAAAAAAATATCACTGAAGAATTTTATATCGAAATATCGAGCTATAGTCATTATTGAAAATAGTCCTATGACGATCAATACGGTATAACCGAAATTTGCTTTCCAAGTTAATTTTCTCTCAGCAAGGGAATAGAATATTCTGAGGCTAAAGAAAGAAAAGAAATATATGAATAAGAATATGCTTGTTAAGAAAACTGTGATCATTTTTGCATTCATTGTAAAGATCCTGTTTAAATTTGAATTGTAAATATACTGGAAAAATATAGAAAATTAAATGATTAATCTGATAACCAAGATTGAACCCGATATATAAAACAATTGTATAACTTCTTGTAAAAATCAAAAAAAAATCTTATTTTCCTACAAATCAAATGGGGCACACAATGAAAGACACAAAGAATAAATTCCTAGCATATGTAATTATGATTGGCACATTTGGTTTGATTGTACCAGAATTAATTAAAAAACATCAAAATTTTGAAGAAGGTTCTTTGAAAGCAAAAAATTTGAGAGTAAATAATATTTTCTGGGCTATAATATACTTTTTCTTTTTTATTATGATCGTAACAGCTACTTTTGATGGTTTCTTTATAAACAGAGCAGCAATGTTCCCGTATCTTACACGAATAGCTTTAGCATTGTTGGTATATATTCTTATATCAGACGGAGTTGTCTCATTGATGAAGGACAGTGGTGTTTCCGGAGAAAAGAGCTAAATAATGCCTTCAAATCAGCTTAAAAAACAAATATTTTCGGATATACATTTCTCTGATACCGTAAGGAATTTAGAAAAAAATAATATAGTAAATACTAAAGGTCTAGCTTATTCCTTGAGATCTTTTTTCTTAGCTTATCTACTTGAAGAATCACAGAAGAAAGTTATCTTTCTTGCTGATACAGTTGAAAGTGCTGAGAAAACGAGAGATGATCTTTTTTCGATTTTAAAGAACAGAGATAACTGTGAAGTGTTTTTACCAGCAGAGAATTATCCATATTGTTCAAGTTCTATCGATGATGAACGTAAAGGTAACAGACTTATTGCACTTGATAAAATCTTACATGATAAATATAAAATCATTATTTCAACCTATAGAAATCTTTACGAAAAGATTCCTACAGAGAATGATTACATTGACAGCAAATATACATTTAAAATTGGTAAGGATATTGACCTAAAGCAATTGCTTGTAAAGTTTGATGATAAAGGTTTTGAAAAAACAAGCACTGTTGAGAGGATTGGTGAATATTCTGTCAAAGGTAATATTATTGATATATATCCTTATGCATCTGAAAGTCCGGTCAGGATAGAATTATTTGATACAGAGATAGAATCTTTAAGATATTTTGATCCGGTTAATCAAAAGAAAATTAAAGAGATAAAAAAAGTTACAATATTCTTAGCTGATTCAGGAATAAATAACACTACCGGTCGTAATTTGTTGGAAATAATTGATCAGGATTCAGTGATTTTTATTGAAGATTGCGATGTTATGAAAGTAAAATTCAAAGAATATTATGAACAGCAGATAATAGAAGGTTTTAATCGTTCCGCAAAGGTTGAATTACCATACAAAGATAAATATTTCTCACCTGAAGATATACTAAAGCATTTGGATAATAAAAAATTAATTCTGAATGGTTTTACAGACAAAGATAAAGATGTAAAGATCGACATTATTGATCAAGTATCTTACAGGTATGATTTCAAGTCATTCCTTACTTCTTTAGATAATAATTCCATGAAGGGATATTTTTCATATATTCTTTGTGATAATCCAGGTCAGACTGAAAGGTTTGAAGAGATACTTGATGAGGAGTTGCCGGGTGTTAAGAATTGTTGGGTAAATACTATCGGTATTCACGAAGGATTTATTCTTCCTTCATCTAACGTTGCGGTTTATACAGATCATCAGATATTCGGACGTTTGAAAAGATCAAGAAATTTTCGACGTTTTAAGAAAGCGATACCTTTAAAAGAACTTAAAAGACTGCAATATGGTGATGTTATTGTTCATCTTGATCATGGTGTAGGTCAATTTTTAGGTTTGGAAAAGATCAGAGTAGCAGGTTCTGTTCGTGATGTAATAAAACTTCTTTATAGAGATGGTGATATTTTATTCGTTAAGCTTGATATGATACATATGGTGCAGAAGTATAGTGCAAGAGATGGTATCATGCCGACATTATCAAAGCTCGGTGGCAAGCAATTCAAGAATCTAAAAGAAAAGACAAAAAATAGTGTTAAATCCATTGCCAGAGAACTTATTAAGCTTTATGCTAAGAGAAAAGAAGCTAAAGGTTATGCTTTCCCTCCAGATGCAATTTGGCAGACTGAATTGGAAGCTTCATTTGAATTCGAAGATACTCCGGATCAAGCAAGTGCAGTGGAAGATTTTAAAAGGGATATGGAATCAAGAATACCAATGGACAGGCTTGTTTGTGGTGATGTTGGTTTTGGTAAAACGGAAGTAGCTATTAGGGCTGCTTTCAAAGCAGCTATCTCTGGTAAGCAAGTGGCAATTTTGGCCCCAACTACAATTCTAGTTCATCAGCATTATGAAAATATCAAGAACAGAATGGAAAGATATCCTCTGGAAGTAGATGTTTTGTCAAGATTTAGAAAACCTGCTGAACAGAGAAAAACTCTAGTTAATCTGAAAGAGGGTAAAGTTGATATTGTTATCGGTACACATAGATTACTTTCTAAAGATGTTGAGTTTAAAGATCTTGGTCTTTTGATAGTTGATGAAGAGCAAAGATTCGGTGTTAAGCACAAAGAAAAGATAAAAGAACTTCGTATAAATGTGGATGTAATGACTTTGACAGCGACACCTATTCCAAGAACACTTCATATGTCATTATTAGGAGTTAGAGATTTAAGTTTAATTAATACACCACCTGTAAATAGATTACCGATCATCACAGAAATACATCCGTACGAAGATAAAATAATTTTCGAAGGAATCATGAAAGAAGTTGATCGTGGTGGTCAAGTATTCTTCGTTCACAACAGGGTTGAAACTATTGAAACAATGAAAGCTTCGATACAGAAGATCGTTCCGGATGTCAGTATTGCAATAGCTCACGGACAAATGAAACCTGCACAGCTTGAAAAGATTATGTATGATTTTATGTATAAAAAGTTTGATGTGCTTATAGCTACAACTATCATAGAGAATGGGGTAGATATCCCTAACGTTAATACTATGATAGTGAACAGAGCGGATATGTTCGGTCTTTCTCAGCTCTATCAATTAAGAGGTAGAATTGGAAGGTCTTCAAGGCAGGCTTATGCTTATTTCCTTGCTCCTCCATCAGGTTCTATGACACCAATAGCAAAGAAAAGATTAGAGACTGTTAGTCATTTTACTGATCTTGGATCAGGATTTCAGATAGCTATGAAAGATCTTGAGATAAGGGGTGCTGGTAATCTTCTAGGCGGGGAACAGAGTGGATTTATAGAGAATGTTGGTTTCGATCTTTATACAAGGATAATGGAAGATGCTGTTTCTGAGCTTAAAGAGGAAGAGTTCTCCGATGTTCTTAAACATATTGAAGCTCCTGTAAGAATTATAAAATCAGCCATTAATTTACAGAGTGAGATCTATCTTCCTGAATTTTTTATTGACGATTCAACTGAGAGGGTGGAGATATATAGAAGAATGATGAATTGTTATTCCATAGATGATCTGAATGAACTTAGAACAGAGGTTCGAGATAGATTTGGAATTCTTCCACCAGAGGCTGTTAATCTTTTCAGCAATGTTTATCTTTCTATTCTTGGTGGAAATTTATTGATAAAGAATATTGCTTTGATACAACAAGGGAATAAGGATGTTCTTAAATTTACTTTCAATATGGAAGAAATGAATGAGATTAAGTTTACTGAGACTGCTTTAATGGTTCAGGAAAATGTCATTGAAATGATGAAAGATCCTTCAATAGAACTTACTGTTGCAAGAGATGGGGAAGTGGTATTCTTCGTAGTAGATAAATCTATGGATAAGTTCAATTTTACCGAGAAGTGTCTTAAGATCTTAGGGAAGAAGGTGCAGACGGTTTTGTAAGGCTAAAACAACACAATCTTAACATACTTTCTTAACTCTACGATCTGATCTTCCGGTACAGGATTATTGATTAAATTGATAAATTCCAACTTATTTAGAAAATTCAGATCAGTAATGTCATCAATATTATTATTAGCCAAGTCAAGGATTCTTAAATTAGACATATTACATAGATAATCTATACAGAAAATCTGATTTTTATCCAAATATAATTCTTCAATTCTTTCCAAGTTCCATAGATTTGAAATATCTGTCAGATTGTTTCCACTTAGATCTAAAAAGTATATATCAATAAAATCCTCGATTCCATCTAAATCTTCCATGCCTAAATAACTAAGCTCAATTCTATCTTTATCTTCTGACCCTGAACTTTCGAATAGATCATAAAATGTTTTATGAATATTCTTATAGAAATCTCCAAATTCTCTATCAATATCGTCATCTTCATAATAACTAAAATGATCCCAAGTATATTTGAATTTCTCTTCATAGTTATTATCATATTTTGCAGAATCTTCGTAATATGAATTCTTTCTGTCTATTGACTGAGGAATACTTTTGTAGCTATTCAAAAGACCAATAGTGATAAAAATATGATTTAACTTTTGGAGGTCATCTATTTTACCTTCGTTCACAGCTGTAGTGATACATTTGTTATAAGATACTATCTTGTCAGGGTGATACATGATCACAAGCTTAGTAAAATACTTGCTGATTTTATGATTTTCCTGATCAGTTCCAAAGTAGACATATTCTGTAATTGCATTAGCAATATTCTTTAAGACAGTATATTCTTTTTCCTTGTAATATTGGATGATCTTGGTGGTGATCGTATTTAGATTCGATTCTGTATAAATATTGAAAAGTTTACTCGATAATTTCTTGATTGAAGTTAGATCAGAGCAATTCTCTTTAGTTAAAGGAATGTTAAATTTTTCTTGCAGTGAACTGCTTGTTACAACAACTTGAGAATCGTGAATTTGCTTAGATGTTTCGGTTTTAGGAAAAACATTTTGATCTTTCATTTGACCTCATTAAATATTTTCAGGATTGAGTCAAATATAACTAAATAAAACTATCGAGTCAAGATAAAATTACATGTAAGTTGTGAAATAATTGTAAGATAAAACAACAATACATACAATTTAATACAAGCTGATTTAAAAGTCAAGTAGTTTTAGTAAGTTAGGCATAAAATCATCAGGCAATCAATGAAAGATTCTATTTGTGTCATGCATCACTTTGCCAAGTACATATTAGTTTTATTTTTCACTTGTAAGAATTAAATTATTATTACATATTAATAACGTTACTCATTTCCACATATCTATTAGTGTTTGACATAATAAAATATTCAATGAGCGAGAGTAGCTCATTTCACCTTTTAAAAGAGAATTCTATGAAGCAATTTTATTTATCTATAATATTTGCACTACTGATGTCAGTTTTTATTCAGTCAGGTTATTCTCAAGAAATAGAAAATGATGTCATTCAATTTACAGAAAATGAAAAGAATTGGATCGAAAATAATAAAGAAATCACATTTGGGGCGGATTTTAAATGGCCTCCTTTTGATTTTGCTGATAAAAATGATAAACATTCTGGATTATCCGCAGATTATATACGGGTAATAGAGAAAAAGACAGGAATTAAGATAAATGTGATTCCAGGTGTATGGTCATACATACTCGATAAAGCTAAGAAAGGTACAATCGATGGGATATCTGCAACGGTACGAACTTCTAAAAGAGAAGAATATTTAAAATTTTCAGATCCATTTATCAAAGTACCTTTAGTGATTATAACAAGATCCGATAATTTAGATATCAATGAGTTTAACGACCTTAAAGATAAGGTTATTGCAGTTAGTAAAGATTCATATATTCAAGAATACATACAAAAAAATAAACTTGATGTGTATCCAATGGTATTATCTTCAAATAAAGAATGTATTGAAGCAGTATCATTTGGTAATGCTGATGCTTACATTGGTAATTTACCCGTTTATACTCATATATCTGGAGAGGAGTTAATCACAAATCTTAAAGTTGTCAATGAAATACCTAATTGGTCTGCTTCTATTTCTTTGGGAGTAACAAATAATGACAGTATTCTACTTAACATCATTAACAAAGTACTTCATAGTATTTCCGAAGAAACAAACAGGGAGTTTAGGAGCAAATGGTTTGATGAATCCGTTTTGTCAACAAGAGAGATTGAACTTTCCAGAAGAGAGAATAAATGGTTGATAGAAAATCCTGAGGTCAAGATTGCCGGAGAACCTAACTGGGCTCCTTTGTCATACTATAATAACAAAGGTGAATATGTTGGAATCATACCTGATATTTGGAAGTTAGTTGAGAAAAGGAGTGGAATTAAATTCAAGAGGATTGGATCCGAGAACTGGCAAGAAACAATCAAACTATTTAAATCTGGTAAGATTGATGTAGTTGAGGCAATTACTCCAACTGGTATCAGGAAAGAATATGCCGACTTTTCGAATGTTTACATTCAAGTAGATTATGTAATAGTAACCAATTCAAATGTTAAATATATTAAGAACTTCAAATCACTAGATCTAACTACGATAGGAGTTGTTGAAGGTTATGAAATTCAAGAACAGATCGTGAAAAAATTTCCAAATCAAAAATATGAAACTTATAAATCAGCGGAAGAAGGTCTGAAAGCTTTGTCATACGGAGAAATATATGCGTTCATAATAGATGTTGCTTCATTTGAGTATTACTCTAAGAAAAATGGACTTTCAAATATTAAAATTTCTGGAAATACACCATTTTTCTATGAAGTTGCAATTGGCGTTAGGAAGGGGAATCGAGAACTTGTATCAATTTTGAATAAAGCTTTAAAAACTATTTCAGAAGAGGAATTTAATATAGTTTTTGAGAGATGGTCGACCATTAATGAACTTTTGATTGATTACTCTTTACTCTGGAAAGTTATATTATCTGCTTTTATCATTTTAGTATTTATATTTTATTGGAACCGACGATTAGCTCATGAAATTGCATTAAGAAAGAAAACAGAAATTGAGTTAAAGCAGGCTAGAGATTTTGCAGAAAAGGCAACTAATGCTAAAAGTGAATTTCTTGCGAACATGAGCCACGAGATCAGAACTCCTATGAATGCAGTAATTGGTTTCACCGAACTGATGGAAAAGACTACTCTAACGAATAAGCAGGTAAGTTATTTATCCACAATAAAAGCAGGTGGAAATACTTTATTGAGTTTAATTAATGATGTACTTGATATTTCAAAGATCGAAGCAAAAAAGTTAGAAGTACGATACTCAAGTTTTGATGTGTTCAGTACGATATATGAAATTCAACAGTTTTTTCATGAAGAAATCAATCAAAAAGGGTTGGAATTGATTATTGAACATGATACTGATTTTAAAAGAAATATAATTTTAGATGAAAGCAGACTAAGACAGATATTGTTTAATCTTATTAGTAATGCCATAAAATATACTAATTCAGGTTATATAAAGCTTACCACTAAGTTTAAAAATATAAGTATGGATCATATCGATCTTTTTATAACTATCGAAGATACAGGGATCGGTATAAAAGAAGAGAATCTTTCAAATATATTTGATCCGTTTGTCCAAGTAGGGGATCCAAAAGTTAAGAGAATTATGAAGGGAACAGGATTAGGATTAGCGATCACTAATAGTTTAGTTGAATTAATGAATGGTTCGATAAAGATAAAAAGTGAATTAAAAATAGGTACAAAACTTTCTATTGAATTTAATAATGTCAAATTGGATGGTCATGGACATGAAATAAAAATAATTGACAAATCTTCTGAAGAAATTGTATTTAATAATATCAAGGTTTTGATAGCTGATGATGTTGAATCGAATAGAATGCTTTTACGAGAATTATGTGAAGAGCATGGATTTGATATAATCGAAGCTGAAAACGGCAGGGAAGCAATTGATAAAACGAAATTATATGTTCCAGATCTAATACTAATGGATATTAGAATGCCTGTTATAGATGGTTATGAAGCAATCAGGATAATTAAAGATGATCCAAATTTGAAAAAGATACCAATTATTGCAGTTACTGCATCTGTAATGGTTCGAGATAGTATTAAGCTTAAAAAATCTCAATTTAGTGGATATATCAGGAAACCAATTAGTCGAAAAGAGTTGGTAAGTAAATTTAAAGAATTTGTACCTTATAGTGCTAAAGAGCAAGATCCTGCCCCGATCTTGTTAAAAGATGAACCATTGGACCCTGAGATTTTTTATGCTCAACTTAATGGACCGATTTATATCAAATACAAGAATGCTATCGAAAAACAAAATTTGAAAGATATAAAATGCTTTGCAGAATTACTTGATACTCTGGGAAATAAACATCATTCAAATAGTATTTTAAATTATTCAGAAGAGTTGATATTAGCTGTAAATAATTTTGATATTGGATCTATAAAATCCTTATTAAGCAAATTTGATAAATTAATTAAGAGGTAAAGTAATGGTTAAAAAAAAATATAATATTTTGGTTATTGATGATACTCCAAAGAACATTCAAGTTGTAGGAAATTTTCTTAAGAATGAAGGATATATACTTTCATTTGCTACTTCTGGTGAGGAAGCTCTTAACATTTTATCTAAGGAAATACCGGATATTATATTATTGGATGTAATAATGCCTGAAATCAATGGGTTTGAACTTTGTAAAAAGATAAAAGAAACGGATAGGTATAAAAAAATACCAGTCCTATTTTTAACAATAAAAACTGATTCAGAAAGCATTATAAAAGGTTTTGAAAGTGGTGGAGTTGACTATATTACAAAACCTTTCAATCCTCACGAACTTTTAGCAAGAATTAAAACACATCTTAAATTGACTGATATACAGAAAGAACTAGAAGAAAAAAATGATCAATTATTTGAAGAAATTCATTTAAGACTAAAAGCTGAAGAAAAGTTGAAAAAAATAAATTCAGAGCAAGAGAGTATTATCGAAGATAGAATATCCGACATAAAGCGTTTGGGTATTATCCTTGAACAAACTGAGGAAGACATTATAATTACGGATCTTGAAGGAAATATTACGTATGTAAATCCTGCATTTGAAAGAAAAACTGGATACAGTTCATCAGAAGTAATTGGCAAGAATCCAAGATTGTTGAAAAGTGGAAAGCAATCTGATGAAATCTACAAAGAAATGTGGGATACAATTAAAAATGGAAAAGTCTGGAGAGGTACGGTTATAAATAAGAATAAGGATGGTTCGTTTATCGAGGAGGACAGTACAATTTCTCCAATGAGAAATCATGACAATAAAAACCATGGGTACTTTGCTGTAAAGAGAGATATGACAGAACATAACAAAATGGAAAGGCAATTAAGACAATCTCAGAAAATGGAAGCTATAGGTACATTGGCAGGCGGTATTGCTCATGATTTTAATAATATTTTAACCGCTATATTAGGTTATACAGAGCTTGCAAAAATGGAATTACCGGAAGAAAATACGATAAATAATAAATTGTCTGAAGTTTTAAGAGCTGGTAACAGGGCAAAAGAACTAGTAAAACAGATTTTAACGTTGAGTAGGAAAACTGAGCAAGAGTTGATTCCAGTCAGAGTAGATCTAATAATAAAAGAAGCAATGAAGTTATTAAGAGCTTCAATTCCAAGCATAATTGAGATGAAGCAGGATATAAACACTTGTCATGGAACTGTAATGGCTGATCCTACTCAAATTCATCAGATAGTTATGAATTTATGCACAAATTCATTTCATGCAATGGAAGAAAAGGGTGGAATATTGGGAGTTTCACTAGAATCTAAAAATATTTCAGAATTCGATGTTGAAAAAAATGGATATGATATAAAACCAGGTAGTTATTTAAGATTAGTTGTAAGTGATTCTGGAGTTGGAATAAAAAAGAGTGATTTAGAAAGAATATTTGAACCATATTATACAACAAAAAAAGTTGGTGAAGGTACTGGACTTGGCTTAGCTGTTATAGATGGTATTGTGAAGAATATAAACGGAACTATTTCTGTGTATAGTGAATTGGGGAAAGGTACAACGTTTAGAATTCTACTTCCATATAACGAACTTGAAGATGAAAAGATAGTTGAGGAAATATTAAAGGAGATTCCAAGAGGCAATGAAAATATTCTATTTGTTGATGATGAAGAGCAGATTACAGCTTTAGGTAAAATGATATTAGAGGATCTTGGTTATTCGGTTACTACAATGATCAAACCAAACGAAGCACTTAAGTTGTTTAGGGCAGATCCTAATAAATTTGATCTTGTTATAACAGATATTTCAATGCCAGGACTCACTGGTATTGAATTGTCAAATGAAATGCAAGAAATCAAACCAAATATTCCTATTATTCTTAGTACGGGATTTAGTAAGCTTGTAAGTGGTGTTAATGAAGATTCTCTTTCTGTTAAGCAAATAATAATGAAACCTTTCTTAAAAAGAGAATTAGCTATTGCTGTTAGAGAAGTATTGGATAATTAGAAAATTTAAACGGTAAACTGTAATTTGCAATTTGCAAAATGAGTGTGCATAAAGACCCTTTTTTATATCATTGACATAATAAGAAAATATTATTACTTTCGATAAAGTTAAAAAATTATTTGGAGCTGTAATGAAAAAAGCCAAAGAGATCAGGAACGGTAACGTTCTTAAAATGAAAAATGAAATTTTTAGAGTTTTAAAAGCGGAACATTTTAATCCTAGTGAAAAAGCTTGTGTGATGAAGTTAAAACTTGAGAACATACTTTCAGGTCAAGTTTCTAATGATATTATACCTGCATCAGATGCTGTTGAAGATTTAAAATTAGATACTAGAGAAATGCAATATCTATTTTCTGCAGGAAGTACTTATACTTTTATGGATAATGAAAATTATGAGCAGCTAGAAGTTGAGAAAGACCAGATTGGTGATAATGTTGTTTTTTTGCAAGAAGAAATGAATATTACCGTTCAATTTTATGAAGGAAGAGTTGTTTCTATTGAATTACCTACAGTTGTTATTGCTGAGATAGATTACACTGAGGAAGTTGAAAGAGGTAATACTTCAGGTAGTTTGGTTAAGGAAGCAAAGTTAGCTAATGGTCATGAGATCAAAGTTCCGGCTTTTATTAAGCAGGGAGAAAAAGTGAAGATTGATACAAGAACAGGTGAGTATATGTCAAGGGCATAGCACTTGAGTTGACAGTTGACAGTTGGGGTCGTATGAATGCGCCCCCTTTTTTATGGTAGTGTATATTAAATTGTGTCTGAGGACAAACTAATGTTATATTAGCATAATAACCAAAAAATGTTAAATAACAAAGGAGTCTGCCCTCATGACAAAGATAAAAGAAAACCT
>JAQIDB010000115.1 GCA_027858225.1 Candidatus Delongbacteria bacterium | reverse complement strand
TTTGCACCTAGAAGCGTTGGAATATCCGAAGTCTCGTCATAAGATTGCCCACCGACAGACAGATCAAGGTAAATATAAAAATCATCACCATTGGAAACTTGAACAGAATTATCAAGATCAATGGTATGGAATCCTTTGTGTGCAATATATCCTGTCTTACTTTCAAGTTCATTCTGTAAAGTACCTGTCGTAAAATCATCGTAGACCTTGACAGTATAGCTTACACTGTCTTTTGCAGTATAAAAACTCACTGCATTGATATATTCATCCTGAGTTGATACAAATTTATTAAATGCTTCATTCACTGTAGTGTATGTATCTCTCCAGCCGTGATAATCGTGGTAATAAACATTATCATATCTCATAGCCTCCACATTGAGAAAAGACACTGTACCCATTTCAGAATGTTTCCCCGCATATTTATCGTAATATGAGATCCAGAAATATCCGTCGAAACCCCAAGTGTCTGCATAACTGTTCTTACACAACCAGGCACCCTTACCTTCAGGAGCTTGAGTAATTAAACTGTCATTCCAACCTACAATAGCAATAGAATGATTCGGCAAATCTGAAGTCGCAGTTGGTTGGTAATGAATATAATCAATTGTATATCCTGCGCTTGCAGTCATACAAGTGGCAATAGCACCGTTCTCCATGATCTTCTGCTTAACTTCATCTATATTTTCAAGATTATCACCTACATCGTAAAATTCTACATCTCTGGGATAATAGTAATGATATTCATCGGAACTTCTGACAGGTGGTGTGTCGTAAGACTGTCCATCAATCTCTCTCACAGCACCTTCACCTCTTGAAAAATAAGCTGCGGCCATCAGATAATCTCCACCCTGATGAACTTGAATACCTGCGCCCTGAATGGTTACATCATCATTATTGAAATTATTAAATCCATTCCACCAATCAAGATGATATTCAGCGAGTGCAGGTTCACCTTCTTCCCCGTAGTAACTCCAGAGATCAGTCATAAGTAGGTTGCTTTCCATTGACGCTAAAGTACCATGAGTCCAGCAGGTTCCTCCAAGTTGTAATTTAATAGAAGTAACGTAATTCTCAGGATAAGAAGTTCTTAGATCAAAACTGTCGGGAGGCGTAGATACCCAGTTAATTGTATAATCACCCGAATTCAACCTATTACCTTCAAAGTCCTCTATAGTAAACTTTAGTTTTCCCTGTAATTCGGAAGTTTCAGCTGGTACAATTCCTTCATAAACATAAGTATGCATCTTAGGTGAATTCATAGCGAAATCGTATTGGGTTGTCCAGTCATTGTTAGAATAATGTCCTTCGACAGAAACTATGTTAGATTCATCGTTCACTGTAATAGATATTTTTGCGTCTCGATTTACAAATGCAGTTCTTCCTCTTACGGCTGTAATTAAAGGTATTTCGCTATCCTGAACAAAATAAATATTATAATCTGAAGTAGTAATACTTTGTTCGCCCTTATCAGTTATTTCAAAGTATATAGTTCCGGAATTAACTGAATCTTTCGCTGGAATTATGCCTGACCAAATACTATCATTGAGTAAAGAAAAATCAACTTGTGTTGGAGGATATTTACCATCGAACAAGTAATATCCTTTAACAGAATCTATTCCTACTCTTGATGATAAAGTTAATTGAATATCCATATCATTGTTGAGATAGGCTCCTACAATTGGTAATAATGCCGGATTAGCCTGAATATCAGTAATAGAAGGTTCTTCATCATCACAGATAATACTCATATCGTCAATAAACCATAGATCACTGTTGTCACCCGTATAATGCCAACCTATGAAAATATTTTGATTATTATAGTCACTTAGAGATAAAATATTCTCCGTAAATTCATCTTCTGAAGCTGTTCCAGACCATAGCTGAGTCCAGTTAGTTTTATCAGTTGAAATGGACACTTCATGCATACCGTTAGCTGCTGAAGATAATGAATCCTTCTGCCAGTATGAAAGTATCACCGACACTGAATCAGGAATATAGATCTGAGGTGAAATCAACCAGTCGTCCTGTGCTCCGATATCGTTTAAATGAGCTGCTGAGTTTACTCCTGAGTGAACAGGATATTGAACTTGAACAAAGCCTGCTCCAGATGATTGCAATTCCCAATTATAAGGAGGAAATTCTTCTTCAAAGTCTTCAGTGAATAAAGGATTTTCTTTTGACCAGCTCAGCGGATAAGTATCTGACCACTGTGAGTTACTTTGATCGTCCTCAGCAAAGAATCTGACTAAACCTATTGATCCGTTAGTCTGCCCAGGAATTGTTCCGTGAAATTTCGTATCTCCTTTTGCGGTGTTCATTGTGAAAGGAACCCATGCTCCACCATCAATACTATATTCTGCATTCATTGGTGAAATGGCAGCATTCTGATCCTGTACTAAAACTGTTATCTCAAGATTGATGTTTTGATAACCTTCATTTCCTAATATCGTTCTTACTGACGGAGGATAAATATCAATACCCGTGTACTGCTCAAGTAAAACTCTGGAAATATATTCTTTATGATATTTTGTCCATGAACCTGCAACACCTGAATAACTGTGACAACCATCTGAATCATATCTGTCTGCTACTATTGTTGGAAGTCCTGATATTGTATCAGGCACCATTGCAACCCAGAAATCATCATTGAAGACCATTGTTGAAGGTAGATAAACATCATTCCAATTTTGGATTGATAAGCTATCGTCAGATTGCCAAAGTAAGGTTGATCCATCTTTCGCATAAATCTTAAAGCTGAAAGTTTCTCCATTTTCCCATAAATATGAGCTTACAGCACTTAAATTCACCGGATATTCAAGATCAAAGTCATTTGCGTTGATATATGTAGCTTTTTCATCTGTGGAAGAATAAATGTCCCATGCCTGTGCATAGTAACCGTGCCATGCGAAAGTTTTATTGTCTTTCTGATGCCAATCTGAAGCAAAAATATTGAGACTTAATATTAAAAATAATACGATTATTCTTTTCATTACAATTTCCTGAATTTAATTATCTGTATAATATACATTATTAAAACCCATCTTCAAATGATATAAATTTTGTTATATGATCTGACATAGGAGCGTAACTCCATGGGGGATTTTCACTTTTTTTATTTTACTGCAAAATAATTCATTGCTTTTAACTCAAATTTTATTTTAATTCCTCTAAATTACTGAGGTTAATATCAGAGAACAAATCAACATACTCAGAGCATATGCAATCATAGCGGTTATAGTTATCCATGTGACAAGTTATTTTAGTAAAATAGTTTATTTCTCCGGACTACCTGTTGTATTATCAAGTATTGACATATTTGCTCAGTTTGCTGTACCAATGTTTATATTACTTTCAGGTATTGTTCTAAGCCTAAGATATGATGGTGAATACTCCGTAATAATGTTTTACAAAAAAAGGATAAACAGGTTATTGATACCGTATGTGATCTGGTCAATAATTTATATTATTGTGAATATAATTTCTAATCCAGATCTTTCAATATCTAGAATGATATTTATGATATTCACTGGAACTGCATATTATCACTTATGGTTCTTCTTCCTGATTTTTCAATTATACTTTATTTTCCCTTTTTACAGAAAATTATTAAAAGATCGAAGCATTCTAATAATTTTCATCACTTTTGTAATTCAAATACTATTTAATCATTATAAAATTGGCATCGTTGAAGATGTACATATAGCTTTGATCATTAAAAGATTGTTCTTATCACATATTTTCTATTTTAGCTTAGGGATATGGGTAGCTGATAATATCAATAAGGTTGAAATACTTCTGTCTAAGACAAACAAATATGCTGTTCTGATCCTTTTAATGCTTGCTGTTCATATTTCATATGTTTTTAGCTTTAATTGGCTTGCAGTAAATAATCATTTTTTTGAGGCATTTAATACCTTAATAATTCTTGAGAAAATATTATTACCGTTACTTTATGTTTTAATATTCATTGTTTTGTATTTATTTTCAGTCAGATTAAGATCAACTAAATTTAAAAATTTTATGGAAGTCATATCGAAATATTCTTTTGGAATCTACTTATCCCATGCTTTAATATTATTTGCAATAATAAAGGTATTAAAGCCAGTTAAGATTACACCTGATAACATATCATTTTATTGTATTACTTTCGTAGGAACTTTTTTATTGAGCATGGTATTTTGCTTTATCATTGAGAGAACGCTACTTTCTAAGTATCTTTTAAGTATCGATCAAAAGAAAAAGGTGGAATAAATTCCACCTTTTCTAAGTCATTTTGTAATTTATTCAGAATCTCTATTTTATCATTACCATTTTTTTAGTAGATTGCTTTACCCCATCAACTTCAAGTGTATAATAATAAACACCACTATTTAAGGCTGACGCATTGAAATTAATTGAGTGTCTACCACTGTTCTTAATTCCATCAAATAAAGTACTTACCAACTGACCATTTACATTATAAACAGCCAACTTCAGTTTTGAATCATTTTCTGGTACTGAAAAATTAATAATTGTATTCGGGTTGAATGGATTTGGATAATTTTGCTCGAGTTCAAAAGTTCTTATAGAATTAATATCTTGATCAATACCAGTATCATCATCACAAAGACCTTTAATACAAAAATTCGCCGTCTGTGGTTTCGTAATTGTGATATTATCATAAAGATCCATCCAGATTCCACCGCTTTTGTAATAGCTCTCACCTGCTGATGCTGATGATTGATAAGGTAACCATGAAGAAGTAGGTGTTACTGAACTTTGATCATAAGCATGACCACCATTTGAGAAATACACATAAACATAAAAATCATCTGCATTAGGTATTGTAACTATCGACGGTAAGTCTATTGTATGGAATCCTTTATAATCTATATGTCCAGAGGTCGTTGAAAGAATATTCTGCAATTCTGCTCCATTGAAATCATCGTATACCGTAACTGTATAGTCAACGTTGTCTTTAGCTGTAAAGAAGCTTACTGCAACAAGGTCTTCCTGCTTTTCAGTAGTGAATGCATTGAATGCTTCATCAGTTTCAACCATTGTGTCACTCCATCCATGATAGTCGTGATAATAAATCTTATCATATTTCATAGGTTCAACATTCTGGAAGGACATTGCGCCTTCAGGATCTCGACCAATAAATTTATCATAGTAAGAGGCCCAGAAATATCCATCTAATCCCCATTCATCTCCCCAACTATTTTTACATAACCAAGCTCCCGGTCCCGGAGTACTGACAGAAGAAGAAGTTTTTTCATCATCCCAGCCAACTATTGAAACTGCATGAGTAATATACCAGGGTTGATCAGCAGGTTGATAATGGAAAAAATCATTAGCCGGCATAAAGTCGTATGAATAACACAGAGAAGTTCCAACTACACCATTTTCTATTATCGTTTGCTTGATAAGATCAATACCATTAAGTTGTGCATCCATAGAATGCCATTCAATATCTTTAGCATAATAGTAATGGTAACTATCTGAAAAACGATCAGGTACTACAGTAAAGTCAGATGCATCAATATCTCTAATAGCACCCTCACCTCTACTCATATAAGCAGAAGTGACTAAATAGTCTCCTCTGTTATGAACTTCTAGACCATCACCTGTAGAAGGATTAATGTCACCATTGAAGAATTGATTGAATCCACACCATCTTGATAGATGGTTTTCTGAAAGATCCGGTTCACCTATCTCTCCAGAAGCTTCCCAAAGGCCAGTTTTTAATAAATTACTTTCAACAGCAGAGAAAGCTCCAAAAGTCCAACATGTACCTGAAAATTGTTCCTTTACAGGTGTTACATAACTTTTATCAAGAGATGTTCTAAGGTCAAAAGACTTAGGGATAGAACTTATCCATTTAACAGGATATATTGAGCTATTTATAGTGTTGCCACCATTGTCGACTATTGTAAATTTAATCTCCCCATCAGTTAATTCAGATTCCGCAGGAACAATTCCGATCAAGTTGTACAGGTTGATATACTCATTCTTGGAAGATGAAAAAACGATCTCTGTTTCTGTAATAAATCCGTCTTTGCTGAAATATCCAGTACATGATGTAATTCCGGAATGATCTGATATAGCGAGACTTACATTCGCAGGATTGTTTACTTGAACAATATTGCCTACTACCTTTTCAAGGATAGGATCCCATTCGTCAACTAAGAATTTTATAGTGTAATTGCCAGTGGTTAAAGTTACTCCTGATAAATTAGTTATTTCGAAATAAATGCTTCCAGTTGCGATGGAGTCTTTCGCGGGTATAACAGCCTGCCACAACTCTTCACCTTTGGCTTGGCTCAAGTCTACATCAGTGGTAGTAACACCACCATCAAAAGTATAATGTCCAACAGCGGTTTTTATATATGTTTTATCGTAGATCCCAAGCTTAATGACCATATCCTCGTTGATAAATTGGCCTACTATGGGAAGTACGGTGAGGTTTGCATACATTTTAGTAATTGAAGGAGGATCGATATTTACAAAAACTTCGATATCATCTATAAACCAATGATCACTATAGTCTCCAATATAATGCCAACCAATTTGTATATCTTGTCCTGAAAAATCATCTAATGAAGCAAATACTTGATTAAAGATATTTTCTTCAGGTACCGTTGAGCATATTTGCGTCCAACTGACACCACCATCTGTAGTAACACTCACTTCATGTGTTCCAATATATTCAACCCATAAACTTGTTTCCCAAAACGAAAGTAAAATATTGCTTTCAGATGGAAGTGAAAAAACAGGTGTCATTAACCAGTCATCCTGAATATCCACATCATCATAATGTGTCATATAGTATTCACCTGTAGGTGCTTCAGGATAGACACCAAGATCTTTCAAGTATTTCCAACCTGCTCCCGCAGTTATCAAGCTCCAACCTTCACTGAATGGATCAGATTCGAAACTTGTTGCAAATAAAGGAAAATCGTCAGACCATGTAATTGGATATTCATCTGATACAGCCGTATTACCCTGATCATCTTCTAAATTGAATCTGACAATACCATTTGTTCCATCAACTTGTCCAGGAATAATGCCTGTGAAACTATCACTTCCTTTCATTGAATTTAGATTGAATGAATTCCATATTACTCCATTGTCAAATGAATACTCTCCTATTACAGGAGATACAATTAAATTCTGATCCTGAAGTGTCAATCCAACATTCGCATTTAAGTTGGAATAAGATTCAGAACCATAAACATTTCTAACCGAAGGTGAATAAAGGTCAACTCCAGTGTATTGAGATATCAGTATAGAAGTTATATGCTCAAATTTGTCCCCACTATTTATATTTATATAAGTTTCCCATGATCCTGCAGATCCTATATAACTATGAGAAGTTTCTACAGCATCTGAAAATACTTGTAATGGTTGACCATCAGCATCAGGTACTACTGAGACCCAAAAATCATCGTTTAATGTAATTGGAGTAGCTAAATAATGATCGTTATAATCAATTATCGAAAACATCCTGCTTTTCTCGTATAGGATAGTTATACCATCTTTGTCATAAATTTTAAAACCAAAATTATAACCAGCACTGTAAAAGTATGATGTTAATGCATGTAAACTGATTGGGTATTCTAAACCAAAATCATTCGCATTGTAGTATGTTGCTCTTTCTTCCGAAATTTGTACTGCATTGTAGGGAGAACCTGGATAATTTTCCCAAGTAGAATCTTTACTTGAATGTTCAGTTATATTATTGATGAGATCTTTATTCCCATACCATTCTTGTGCGAAAATACTCACTGTGAATAATATCAATACCAGAACTAATAACTTTTTCATTTTTACCTCAATTAGTTTTTTACCAAATATATTATAACTCATATTACACAAATTGTCTATGATTTTTATTTCATCAATACCATTTTTTTAGTTGATTGCTTTATTCCATTTACTTTAAGCGAATAGTAATAAACTCCACTATTAAGATTTGAAGCATTGAAAGTTACACTATGCCTACCATCGTTCTTAATCCCATCAAATAAAGTATCTACTAATTGACCATTTACATTATAAATAACCAGATTTATGTTTGAGTTATCCTGAGCAATGGAGAAGTTTATAGTGGTATTTGGATTGAATGGATTTGGATAATTTTGCTCTAATTCGGTTGTGATAGGTATATTATTACTTGCAATACCAACTTCGTTTTTAACTAATCCTTTAATACAAAAATTTGCTGTACCAGGGTTAGATATCGTAGTGTTTTCGTATAGATCAATCCAATCTGATCCATCTTTGTAATAACTTTCACCAGGAGAGGCAGAAGATTCATAAGTTAAGAATGCGGAAGGTATGTATGAACTTTGACCATATGGTTGTCCACCTTGTGAGAGGTATAAATAAATGTAAAAATCATCCTCAGGTACCAAGAAAGGCTGATCTATTAGGTTCAAAGTATGAAATCCTTTGTAATCAATATGCCCGGATATTGTAGACAACTCACCAATTAGTTCTCCGGCAACATAATCACTATATATTTTTGCTGTATAATCAACATTATCTACAGCTGTATAAAAGCTTACTGCTGAAAGCCACCCACCATCATCATCACTAAGAGTAAATGCATTAAAAACTTCATTTATTTCAGTCATTGAATCACTCCAACCATGGTAATCATGATAATATACAGCATCATATTGCATACTTTCAACATTTTGGAACGACACTGCACCGCCTTCAGGCTCTCGTGCTACAAATTTATCGTAATATGATACCCAAATAAATCCATTGATACTCCACGGTATTGACAGATAACTATCTTTACATAGCCATGCTCCTGGTCCTTCCGGTGCTTGAGTAACCAAACTATCATCCCAGCCGACTATTGCTATTGCATGAGTTACATAAATTGGATCCGAAGGCGGTTGATAATGTATATGATTAAGTGAATCTTCATATAAAAAATCCCAATAAGCCACTAATGATGTACCCATAGCACCATGTTCAGTTATTTTTTGTTTAATGAGATCAATCCCATTCAATTGATCGTCCATAGTATACCACTCAATATCTCTAGCATAAAAGTATTTATAGTGATCAGAAAATCTTTCAGGCTCAACATATATATTCGGAGCATCGATATCTCTTACAAATCCCTCACCTCTTGACATGTAGGCTGCCGTCACTAAATAATCACCTCTTACATGAAGTTCTAACCCATCGCCTGTAGGTGGATTAATATCTCCATTGTAAAAATCATTAAAACCATTCCACCAATCCAGATGATATTCAGATAAGTTTGGTTCTCCTTCTTCTCCTGAGCTTTCCCAATTTCCTGTCATCAATAAATTGCTTTCAACTGCTCCAATTGCAGAAAAACACCAACAAGTTCCTGCTTCTTGTTCTTTAACAGATGTTACACAATTAAAACCTGGTGATGTTCTAAGATCAAATTGAGTAAGTTCAGAATATGATCCTACCCATTTAATTACATATTTCGTAGTTGTTAATAGGTTCCCATTGATATCTTCAACAGTAAAATAGATACTACCATTTTCTACTATTTCGTTTTCAGCTGGAATTTGTCCATAATATTTATAATAATTTGTCTTTTCAGGCATTAAATCGAAATCAAATTGAGTTACATAGTTGTCTTTACTATAATGACCAGAACATGAAACTATCTCTGAAAAATCTTTGAAAGTAACATTGATATTTGCTTCATTATCAACGAGAGAAACTAATCCGCTAACAGCAGTTATTTCAGGATGATTATCGTCATAAATAAATTCAATGTCATAGCTGCCAGATATTCCATTATTATTTACAATATCAGCTAATTTAAAATATATTGTACCATTTATTATTTCACTCCTAGCAGGTATGGTGCCTATCCAAATGCTTTGATCACCAGTTGAATTGAAAATTGTCTCTTCAAAAGTTGTTCCTCCATCAAAACTATAATAACCTTTAACTGATTCAATGCCTAATTTATCGTACAATGTTAATTCGATAGTCATGTCATTATTTAGATAAGTACCAATTGTTGGCAAGATGGAACTTTCGGCTACTATGTTGATAATTTCCGGAGTCAAGTTATCGTAATCAACTTTTACATCATCAATATACCACTGGTCACTATAATTGCCGATATAACGCCATCCTATCTGAATTGCCTGACCTGCATAATCTGCAAGTGGTATTACTTTTAGTGTAAATTCGCCAGATACATCTGCGTTTAAACCTGATTGGTCATCAATATATATCTGTTCCCAATTGCTCCCTCCATCAGTAGAAACTAATACCTCGTGTGAAGTTAAATACTCAACCCATTGAGATGTTTGATAAAATGATAGAATTAAAGTACTATCCATGGGTAGTATTATTTCAGGGGATATCAACCAGTCGTCTTGACTGCCTTCATCATCCAAATGCCCCATACTATAATCACCCGAGTTTACAGTAGGATAAGCTGTATCAATATATTTGTTTATCCAACCGGCACCTGTAGTTTGTAAAGTCCAACCTTCACTCAAAGGATTAGTTTCAAAACTTGTTTCAAGAATTGGAGTTTGTCCAAATATTCTTGATAAAGCAATAAAGAACAGCAATATGATGATTCTTTTCATTGTTTACTCCAATACGAATTATTTTACTAGTACTTAGTTGTTATTAAGCTATAGTAATTAATATGATTTTACAAGTTTTTAAAATATTATTTTCTTGTTATATTAACATCTAAAGACCAATAACAATAACAGGGAATACAAAATGAAGATATTACTTGCAACTCACAACAAAAATAAAATTATCGAAATTAAAAATGCTTTTCAGGAATTAGATATTGAAATATTATCATTGGATGACTTTCCGGACTTACCTGATGTTATCGAGGATGGAGATACACTTGAGCATAATTCTCTCAAAAAGGCCAGAGAGATCTATGAATATTCAGGTATAACTACTTTAGCTGATGATACTGGTCTTGAAGTTGAGTATTTAAATGGAGAACCTGGAGTTTATTCTGCAAGGTGGACAGGAGAAGGTTGTTCTTACGAGGATAATAATCGTAAAATGCTCAAAGAGCTTAACGGAGTTGAATTTGAAAAGAGAAGTGCTGTATTCAGGTGTGTAATTACATTATTCGGTGATAATTTACAAAAATCTTCAGAAGGAGTTCTCAAAGGAAAAATAATTGAAAATTTTAAGGGTCAGAAAGGTTTCGGATATGATCCTATATTCCAGCCTAAAGGATTCAGTATCACTTTGGCGGAAATGTCACTTGATGATAAGAACAAGATCAGTCACAGAGGATTGGCTGTCAAAGCCATGGTTGAGGTTATAAAGGGTATTAAATAATATCCAATATTACCGTAGGGTCAGGCTCCCATGTCTGACCGGAAAAGGGAAAAAGATAAAATATTTTTACAGGAAGATGGGAAGATAAGGAAGGTATTCGATTATTCTTTACAAGGGGTTAAAACCCCTTGTTCTCTGTTTTACAAGGGGTTGAAACCCCTTGTTCTCTGTTGTGTTCGTCATCCTGAATTTATTTCAGGATCTTGTTTTTATTTTGGGAGAAATTCATTTTCATTCAAGATTGACAAATATAGTAAAATAGAATATATTGCGAATATACGTTGTTAGTTGAAAATAACATAAAACAAGAAGGAAAATATGGAATCTTTAAAAATTGAAATTATAAATCCAAAGGCGAAAAAATTATTAAAAGATCTTGCTGAGATGAAACTGATAAGCATTTTACCTCAAACTTCGTTGAAATTATTATTAAAAAAATTAAGAAAAAACGAAGATAAAGTTCCAAGTATTGAGGATATCGCTGCTTTAGTCAATGAAGAAAGAGAAATGAGATATGGCAAAAAAGATTAGAATAATAATTGATACGAATTTATGGATAAGTTTTCTTATAACAAAAAGATACGATTTTCTAGATGATCTAATCGAAAGTAATAAAGTAAAATTAATCTTCAGCAGAGAATTATTGGAAGAATTCTCAAGTGTGGTTACACGACCAAAATTTAGAAAGTTTTTTACTCAAGAAGATATTGATTTAATATTAGATATTTTCGGAGAATATTCAGAACTGATTGAAGTTACATCTCAAGTTGATATTTGTAGAGATATAAAGGATAATTTTTTGCTATCTTTGGCAAAAGACGGAAAAGCAGATTTTTTGATAACAGGCGATAAAGATTTATTGGTGCTGAAGAAA
>JAQIDB010000111.1 GCA_027858225.1 Candidatus Delongbacteria bacterium | reverse complement strand
AGAAGCTATTATTACTGTAAGAGGTAAAGTTAAATTTGTCGTTCTTCCGATAGAAAAATATAATGAACTTCGTGAGTTTGAGCTTGAAGCAGCTTTGATCGAATCGAAAAAAGAAGTTGTAGAAGGTAAAGCCATAAAAGAATCCGTTGAAGATCATATTAAGAGAATTATTCGTGGTTAAATTAATTTATACCGAAAAATATATTAAAAGGGCTACAAAATTCGTTAAGAAATATTCTGAATTAATTGGACAATATGAGAAAACTTTAAAACTTCTTGAACTGAATTCTTATCACCCATCTCTTAGGTTACACAAACTTTCCGGTCGATTATCAGAACTCTATTCTGTTTCGATCAATATTACCTATAGAATATCTATCAATTTTATAGTTGACAATGATAAGATCATCCCGATCTCAATTGGGACACACGATGAAGTTTATTAAACTAAACCCATTAACTTATTCAAATATTTAGATAATTGCATATACTCACAACATTTCATAGTTTAGTGTTTCATTGTAATATGAAAAAAATCAAAAAAAATACCTTGATATTAAAAAAGACCATAGATATATTAACAGGCCTTGCTACGAAATTGTAGTTAAGGCATAAAAAAGATGGTGGGAGACCAACTGATGAGTAATGAAAGAAAGCTGTTAGAATTAAAAGCTAAGATTGAAAAGGCTGAACTCGGTGGTGGAATTGCAGCAATTGAAAAGCAGCACGCCAAGGGTAAATTTACCGCGAGAGAAAGAATTGATCTTCTTTTAGATCCGGGTAGTTTTGAAGAAATTGATAAGCTGAGAACTCATTCCTGTACTGACTTTGGAATGGAAAAAAAGAAATTCTATGGTGATGGAATGGTTACTGGATACGGTTCTATTCATGGTAGATTAGCATTTGTATATGCTTTTGATTTCACTGTTATTGGTGGAACGCTTTCTAAGACAGTCGGCGAAAAAGTTGGTAAAATAATGGATATGGCAGCAAAGGTCGGTGCTCCTGTGATCGGTATTAATGATTCGGGTGGCGCGAGAATTCAAGAAGGTGTTGATGCTCTTGCAGGTTATACAAATATTTTTATCAAGAATATTTTATACTCAGGTGTCATTCCTCAGATCAGTGCTGTAGTCGGTCCTTGTGCTGGTGGTGCTGTATATTCTCCTGCGTTGACAGATTTTGTTTTCATGGCAAAGCATACTTCATACATGTTCTTGACAGGTCCAAAGGTAGTTAAGCAAGTGACTCATGAAGATGTCACTGCAGAGCAACTTGGTGGAGCTGATGTTCATGGTAAAAAAAGTGGTGTTACACATTTTACTTGTGAAGATGAAACATCTTTATTTGAAGGAATACGAGAACTTATTACATATATACCTCAGAGTAACAATGAAGAGTCACCGATCGTTGAATGTGGAGATGAACCTACAAGGATCAGTGCTCAATTAAATACTATAATACCTGAAAATCCTAATAAACCTTATGATGTACATGATATTATCAAACAAGTAGTGGATTGTGGTAAATTCTTTGAAGTTCAGAAAGATTTTGCAAAGAACATTATCGTTGGTTTTTCAAGATTAAATGGTAAATCAGTTGGTATTGTTGCAAATCAACCTAAGGTAATGGCCGGAGTTCTGGATTCAAATGCTTCTGTGAAAGGTGCCAGATTTATTAGATTCTGTGACTGTTTCAATATTCCGGTGATAACTTTTGAAGATGTTCCTGGATTTTTACCTGGTACCGCTCAGGAGTTCAATGGAATTATCAATCATGGTGCAAAGATGATGTTCGCGTATGGTGAAGCAACTGTTCCAAAGATTACTGTGATTACCAGAAAAGCTTATGGTGGAGCATATTGTGTGATGAACTCTAAGCAACTTCGTGGCGATATGGTATTTGCTTGGCCGACTGCAGAGATTGCTGTTATGGGAGCTGAAGGCGCAAGTAAGATTGTTTATGGAAAAGAGATAAAAGCATCTGATGACCCTGCGGCTAAACTAAAAGAGAAAGTTGAAGAATATTCAGATAGATTTGCAAATCCTTATGTTGCATTAGAAAAAGGTTTCATTGATGGAATAATTGAACCGGAACTTACTAGATACAAGTTAATCAAATCTTTAGAAATGCTTAAGAACAAGAGAGATGAGAATCCTCCTAAGAAACATGGTAATATGCCGTTATAAAATATATTCAGGATATTAAATTGAAAAAGAGTATTATAATATTGATTTTCATATTTCTTTTCACAGGTGTATATGCCTCAGAGCAACCTGCTGAAAATAAGAATGACTCAAGTATAGAGAAAGATGCTAAAGTTCTCAACAGCTATACTGATGAGGAGTTTAAAAAAGCTGTAATGCAGGTTTTACAAAAGGGTAATCTTACTAATAAAAAGTTATTTTTTAAAGAGCTGGAAATTGCCCATTTAGGAGATGTTGAAGATGAGGAGCAATTATACGGGTTTGATAATATCAACAAAGTAAATGCTAAAGGTATGGATGGTTGGGATGTTGCTATCAGTGGAATTATAGTTGTATTTTCTGGATTGATATTGATAATGCTAGTGCTGTATATGTTTAACTTCATGTTCAAACCTAAAACTGCAGAAAAAGCTAAACCAGAGAATGCTAGAAAGATAGTTGAGGATACTCCTGAGGATATACTGGTCGCAATAGCAACAACAGTGGAACTTTATACAAGATTATACTCTTCAGATATACTAACAGACATTTCGTTTAAAACTACTGAAAGTGAATCATGGAAGATCAAAAATAAATTTGTTCAGGGATCATAAAATTCAATTTGCATTGGATAATATACAATTGACAATTAAAGGACATAGATCATGAAAGAAATAAAATTGGAAATAAAAGGTAAGGAATATACCGTAAAGATCAAAGAGTTTGGTTCTAAGGAAGCTATCATTGAAGTGAATGGGACAAAGTACACGGTTGGTTTGAAAGACCTTGGTAAAGAATTGAATGTTGGTTCTGTGAGAGAGGTTGTTACATCTGTAGCATCAACTTCTGCTCCGGTTCAGACAAGTGCTCCATCAACTGGGGGTTCAACTGGGGGTTCAACTGGGGGTTCAGGAGAAGTATTGTCACCTTTACCTGGGCTGATTTTAAATGTTTTAGTAAACGTGGGTGATACAGTAAAGAATGGTCAGAATATCATGATAATGGAAGCAATGAAGATGGAAAATGATATTGCAGCTACTAAAGATGGTGTTATAAAGACAATTAATGTTAAAAATGGTGATAATATCTCAGAAGGGGATGTTCTTGCAACAATAGAATAATCAGGGAACAATTATAATGGATACTATATCTCTTTTATTTTCAAATACAGGTTTTGCAAATTTACATTTTGATAATGTAATAAT
>JAQIDB010000089.1 GCA_027858225.1 Candidatus Delongbacteria bacterium | reverse complement strand
AACGGTCATGGAAAAAAGCTCACAAGATAAAACATCACTCGGGTCAAGTCATTTTTCCAATGTTATGGGTATGTTGCCGTTAATCTTATCCATGATTCTATCGCACTCGTTGAGTAGATAACTATTATCTGAATTAGTATGCAACCACTCAAGAACTTTTTCAAACTTAGTCTTATTCGAGATAGAATCATTTTCAATGAACAACTTGGCGAATAGTAAATCGATATAATTCCTATCATCTCTTTTTCTGATTTCTTGCTTTGCATTGCAAATCCAAAGTTTGAAAATGTGATATATCTTATCCTGAGGAAGCTGGTCTCGTGGAGTGTCTGAAAAGTTAGCATCTTTATAGCAAGTCAAATCAATAAATCTGAAAATGTTTTCCTGCTTCAAAAAACCCGATAAAACATATTTTTCTGGCAATAAACTTTTTGCCCAGTCAGAAAACAGTATATCATATTTTGCACTGATTGAGTTCAAAGCAATGCTTATTATTTCGACGGGACTTTGCTTATTATCTTTTAACTCGATATCAATATCTGAATATTCATCAAAATTATTCTCTGCCAAGCTACCAATAAGTTCAACTTGTTCAATATTGGTAGTTTTGACTAGTTCGATAATTTTGAAAGCAAAATCTCTTGGATTACTATAACTCTCCACGAAACTTCCTTGCTATAATTCTGTTTGAAACATGTTTGTGTGGAATTCCACTAGACATGCAATCAAATATCTCCTCAATTGAATGTTCAATCTTCCAATCGTGATAAAAATTCATTAATTCACCGGAAATCCATTTTTGAGCGGTTGACTCTCCATCAGGCGCTGGTTTGATAAATGGTTTCTTCACAAAAACAGAGAATACATGCAAACCATTTTCATTTGTATGTTCTTTGTAATTTTGAAATAACTCTTTTCGTATATTTTCTGGAATATAGTGTAGCGTTCCAGTTGAAAATAGAATATCAAAATTTTCTTCAAGTCTGAATTCATTTAGATTTGCTACGAATGTATTAATTTTAACACCAGCTTCCTCAGCTAATAAATTTGTTTTATCAACACCTGCACTGGATAGATCAAAAGCCGTAACATGATAACCATTTCGTGCAAAGAAAATAGAATTTCTACCTTCACCACACCCAATATCAAGTAATTTTAATGGCTTGTCGGGTGGTAGCAAATCTAAGACTTTATAGCAAATAGGTGAAGGCTTTTTCCCCCAATAGAATTCCTTGGTTGCATACTTCTCGTCATACTGATTAAACATGTTATCTCCTTTGTTTTACTATTAATTAACGGCAATTACCCCATAACATTTGGCTACCCGCCAAATTGCGGGTATTTCGCAATTAGAAAGAGTCTCTAATTGCGGGTAGCCGCCCAAAATGGTGGTATATGCGTATGTTTTACTATTCTTCATCGAATTTTATATTATCGAGCGGACTCTTTATTTTATCGAACCCTTTCTTTGTTATATGAGTATATATCTGAGTTGTTTTCATACTCTGATGGCCAAGTAATTCCTGAATATACCGTAGATCAGTACCTTCTTCAAGTAAGTGTGTTGCAAAACTGTGTCATAAAGTGTGAATTGAAGCAGGTTTTTTTATGTTAGTTTTCATTAAAGCATTCTTTAAAATATTTTGTACACTTTTTCTGCTGTATTGTCCACCTTTTTGTCCTTCGAAGAGATACTCTTTAGGTTTATATTCTTCATAATATTCCTCGAGCAACTGTATAATTGTGTCTGACAATAGAGTATACCTATCCTTATTACCTTTTGCAGATCTTAGGAATATCTGTTTTCTATCTTTATCAATATCCCGGATTTTCAAATTAATTACTTCACCGAGTCGTAACCCTGCAGAATAAATGATATAGATAATACACTTATGTTTTAAATTTTTTATTGATGTTAAAATTTTTTTGATTTCTTCAACACTTAGAACCTGTGGTAACTTGCTTGATTTTCGGGGTCTTTCGATTTGATATACTTCTCTAGCGCGTTTAAGGACTTTTTCATAGTAGAATTTAATTGCGTTAATAGCCTGATTATGAGCAGATGCAGATAGCTTTCTTTCTCTTACAAGATATAACATATAGTCTTTAATTTGATCTTTTGTGATTTCTGTTGGATCAATGTTTTTGTAATAGCTAACAAATCTCTTAAAATTAGCGATATATGTCTTTTTTGTTGGTGCTGCATATCTTTTGATTTCAAGCATTTTTATGTAATCTAAAGGGATATCTACATCAATTGAGGTATAATCTGTTATTATTTCTTTCTCAGAATTATCAATTTCGATTTGTTTTTCATTTGTAAAAATTAGCTCAGCTTTATTCTTGAAAATATTTTGTAGGTCTTCTTTAATGATTTCATTTTTAGCTATAATCC
>JAQIDB010000065.1 GCA_027858225.1 Candidatus Delongbacteria bacterium | reverse complement strand
TACAAATGTTCCTTTATCCCAGTTTATATTTGCTTTTATCGTCGCCTTCTTTTTTAATCTGAATTCTTTGAATTTGAAAGGGCTGAGGGAAGTATTTAGAGCAACATTTGCTTTGATATCATCTGTTTTGATACCTTTTCCTTGTAATTCCAAATTAAAATCAAGTTTAATGTCAGGCATATCAGGAATATTATTCAGACTGAATCTTTCAGCAATTACGCTAAGATCATAAACGATGTTTTCAAGTTCAGGTTTTGATGATACTAATCCTTTTTCGAAAACAGAAGTTAAGTCTAAAATTCCGCTAATATTGAATTTTTCATTTTTACCTTTCAGCAGTTCAGTTTTTATAGTCAGTATCTTGTCAATGTAATGTGCGTTCAGATCTAAAGAATTTACCTGTTGACCGTATATAATACCTTCAGGGTGCTTTAATGAAATTTCCAGCTCGGGATAGTTTGCTTCTCCGGTAATACTGCTCGTGATACTGAATTTCCCTGAATCATTTTTGAACATCTCTGATCTGTCAAAAAACTTACTATTATCAACTTTAGCAACAAGATTGACATCAAGAACAGGCAGGGTGAAAAGTTCGGTTATAATACCTTTTAAAGATAGATCAAGGCCATCGGTTCGAAACCTTGCTCTCTCGATCTCCAGTTCAGAATCTTTAAGACTGATATTTAAGCTGTCGTTGATAATCGTTTTATTAATATTTTCAGAATTGAACAATATCTTGGAATTAACTGTATTCAAAGAATAATCCGACCCTTTGATATCTACTGTCGCACTGATCTTCTTAGTTATAAAACCATATTCAGAAGATCTTTCGATATCTTTATATAGCAGGTCAGTGTTTAAGATCTCTAATTTATTTACTACAAGATCCAATGGTTCCTTATCAATGTTCTCATCAGGAACAGTTTCTTTTTTCGGTATCTTCTGTTTGATTTTGTTTATCTGAGAGCTGCTGATATCAATACTAGGCTCAATAATGATCAAATAATCCGCAATGTATTTACCTGAAAACAATGGTTTGTATTGAATAGCTAAGATGGTCTTTTTGATTTTACCTATTGTTACATTCGAATCATCGTATATAACAAGATCATCTATTTCAACTTCCCCTTTAAAAATATTTAGACTAAAATCACTAAATTCAAGCCTGACTGGAGAGAATTTATTTGTAAAGGAAATGATCTTATTTTTTCCATAATCGGATTGAAAAAAAAGAGTAACAGAGAACATAAACAAAAGCAATGTAACTGCAATTACCGATATATATATTTTTTTTGTATGCTTTTTGATTTCAGAGTCCTACATTTTATAATTTAATGATATACAAATAAACGAAATTATTTCAGGTTAACCTACATAATATTGCATCTAGTAATGTTAAGGTATAATTTAATATTATGTTTGAGCAAATTCTAATTATTTTTTGATTACTTTTAATACCGTTGGAATTTCATAATATAAATTGCTTTTGAAAAAGATAGTAATTATATTAATTAAGTTAATAAGTTATTCGAATCTGATCTATACTTAAATTTTTAAGAATTAAAATATTTTTTTGAACTTACTATTCGTTTAATTAAAAGAGGAAAATGATGGAGATTAACATAATTATTGTCCTTATAATTTTGTCAGCAACGATTATTCTTCTCGTTTTTGAAGTTTTTCGCATTGATTTGATTGCAATATTAGCAATGCTGGCTTTGGGCTGGACTGGAATTCTTACTCCTGCTGAAACCTTATCTGGTTTTTCGAGTAATGCAGTGATAGCTATGATAGCAGTCATGATTATGGGTAGTGGAATCGCAAAAACAGGTGTGATGAATAAATTTTCATCATATATTTTAAAAATTGTTGGAAAAAGTAAACCAAAACTTATCGGTCTAGTTTCTTTTACGGTTGGTATTTTATCAGCTTTTATGCAAAATGTTGGAGCAGCAGCATTGTTTTTACCTGCAGTTCTTAATATTTCAAAGAAGGAAAAGATCCCAGCTTCAGAATTGATAATGCCTTTAGGATTCGCAGCTATTGTAGGCGGGACTTTAACAATGGTAGCCTCAGGTCCACTGATTATTTTAAACGACTTACTCAGAAACGCTAATTTAAAACCTTACGGATTGTTCAGTGTTAGTCCGGTAGGATTGATATTATTGGCTTTATTGATACTTTATTTTTTCATATTTGGCAAATGGATATTACCTCATAGTGAATCAGGAAGTGAAAAAAAGTCGGAACAAAAAAAACTTATTGATTCATGGCATTTACCTTTTAAGACCATGAGATATATAATTCCTGAAAACAGTAGCATTATAGGGAAGACATTAGAAAATTCAGGTGCCTGGGATAATTATTCTCTTCACGTATTGGCAGTATCAAAAAGCAAAAACATAGACTATGCTCCCTGGAGACAGACAGAGTTTAATAGTTCAGAGGAGATATTATTACTTGGTGAAGAACCGGATATTAAGAATTTTGCAAGTGTTTATGGGCTGGAGTTACAAGAAAACTTAGAGATGTTCACAAACTTAAATAATCCCTCAAGTGCAGGCTTCGTGGAAGTTCTTATTGCACCTCGATCATCACTCATAGGAAGAACGATGAGAGAAGTAACTTTTCGAAAAAAATATATTGTTGAACCTGTATTGTTTTTTAGTGGCGATGAAAAAGTAACTGATAATTTTTCTGATAGAAAGTTCAAATCAGGAGATACGCTTATCGTTCATGGTTTATGGGATAACGTTCTAAGGTTGAAAGACAGTGAAGATTTTGTTGTTATAACTCCTTTTGAAATAGAAAAGAACGATAATAAAAAAGCATTTATATCTATAATGTGCTTTGCTGTAGCAATTGGATTAACAATCGCTAAATTCCCGATCTCGATCTCTTTATTCAGTGGTGCAATAGCTATGGTCTTACTGGGAGTTGTTCGCATTGAAGAAGCTTACAAATCAGTAGAATGGAAGGTAGTATTTCTAATAGCAGGTTTAATTCCGTTAGGGATAGCAATGCAAAAAACGGGAACTGCTGAATTTTTAGCTCAGCAAATAATGGGATTGGTACAAGGAAGTCATCCAATTATGATACTCACCATTGTTGCTATATTGTCAACTATATTTTCATTATTTATGTCAAATGTGGCTTCAACAGTAGTTTTAGCTCCTCTGGTTATTGGAATGGCAACAATTGGAAATATGGATCCAAGGCCGCTTGTATTACTTGTGGCTGTCTGTTCAGGTAATTCATTTATTTTACCAACTCATCAGGTAAATGCTATGCTGATGACACCTGGAGGTTACAGCAACTCTGATTATTTAAAAGCAGGTGGCGGAATGACGATAATATTCTTACTAGCAGTAGTGACTATATTTTATTTATTTTACATTTAAAAAATAAAAAAGGAGAGAGAAATGTTACTTAAACATTATTTCATTAGCAAGATTGCACATAGTTCATACATTCTTGCAGGAAAAGATACCTGTGCAGTTATTGATCCAAGGAGGGATGTAGATTTCTACATCGAAGAAGCAAGAGCTTTAGGTGTGACAATAACGCATATTTTGGAAACTCACCTTCATGCTGACTTTATTTCAGGTCACATGGATCTTGCAAAAAGAACCGGAGCAAAAATTTATGCTCCAAAATCTGGAAAATGTACTTTTGATCATGTTGCGGTTTCAGAAGGAGATAAAATCACCTTAGAAGACATGGAATTGCAAGTACTTGAAACCCCTGGTCATACACCTGAACATGTAAGTTATGTGGTAGTAGATAAGTCTCGTGGTGAGGGTCCTTTAGGTGTTTTTGTAGGTGATACTCTGTTTGTTGGGGATGTTGGTAGACCAGACCTTTTCCCGGATATTGCTGAAGAATTAGCAGTAAAACTTTATCATAGTTTACATGAGAAGCTGTTGAAATTACCAGATTATTGTGAAGTATATCCAGCACACGGTGCCGGTTCACTCTGTGGTAGAGCAATGGGAGCAAAGTGGAGATCTACAATTGGTTATGAAAGAAAATATAATTCAGCACTTCAATTAAACAAAGATGATTTTATAAAATCATTAACCTCAAATATGCCGCCTGCTCCCGATCACTTTAGCATATGTAGTGATATAAATAGAAAAGGTCCCGCATTAACTCAAGATCTACCTAGCCTTGAAGAACTTGATGCAACTGCCTTTTTAGAAAAAAGTAAAGACCCCGATGTAATAATCTTAGATACTCGTAGTTATGATGCTTTTGGCAGTCAGCATGTTCCTGGAGCATGGCACATTGATTTCGGTGGTAATTTCCCAACTTTTGCAGGATGGGTACTACCTAAAGATAAAGATATTTTGTTAGTATCATCCGATTTTCATGAAGCTAACCAAACAAACACGTGGGCAAGAAGAGTAGGAATAGATCGAATTGTTGGTTATTTAGATGGTGGTATGTTTATATTGTACCCTATAAACTGGACAGATAAAAAAAGGGGGTGTATGTTTGCAATTTTTTTATTAAACTGGTATAGATAAATAGAATTAAGGAATTTATTATGATCAAAAAGTTTAGT
>JAQIDB010000062.1 GCA_027858225.1 Candidatus Delongbacteria bacterium | reverse complement strand
ACTAAACTTTTTGATCATAATAAATTCCTTAATTCTATTTATCTATACCAGTTTAATAAAAAAATTGCAAACATACACCCCCTTTTTTTATCTGTCCAGTTTATAGGGTACAATATATTTCTTCTCCACCCTTTTATTTTTATTTCAATAGAAGGTTGCCCTCCATTAAAATTTTAGCTTTATTTCCCCACTACCCCTTCCCATCCAAACTCCTCAACATACTTCCTCAAATTCTTAGGCCTATACTTCAAATCCTTCTCCCAACGAACTTTCACAGACTCATGAATCAAAACACCACCTTTCTTATGCCTAATCGGACGGAAATATTTCCTTTTAACTCTATAGAAACTTCTCCTAGAATTATGCAAAGTAGCCAAAGGATTATTACTAATATCTTTAACCAAATGAGATTCAAACGACTTCTTACCTTTCAGAAAATAATCTTTCTTAAGATCCTTTTCCGGACGATTCCAAGTACCATCCGCACAAATAACAATTCGCTTCTTCATGGTTAACTCCTTTATAATAATGAGCACCTAATAAAATAACATTCTAATAACCAATATTCAAGAACCAGTATCGACAACACATTATGAGGATACATTTTAAGAACATATTATGAGGATACATTTCGAGAACACATTTTAACTACAAATAAAATACCAAAGCTGAATTACGGACCGTTTTAAATAAAAAAAAATAATATCATTTATTGATATTAATCCTATTTATTCTTATCTTTAATCAATATTATTTTTAATAGAAACAAAATATAAATTAAAAAAATTACTTTGAGGTAATTCAATGAATAATTTAAGTGATACAATAAAAAATAGAAGAGATTTAATGAAAGCTAACTGGTTTGAGCTACAAAATATTAAATCTGACCAGCAGAATTCAGTTGCAAATCCGGCAATAGTTAAACCATATGATGATAAAAACATTATTGATTTACCCGAACCTAAAAGAACTGATAGGTTATCATCCGACATAAATGAATTGATCCAGGAGAGAAGAAGTAGACGACAGTTCGCAGATGAACAGATGTCTTTAACTGAGCTGTCCTACCTTTTACACTCAACTCAAAGAATACAAAAAACATTTAAAAATAATATTGCAACTTTACGTCCTGTACCTTCTGCGGGTGCAAGACATCCTTTTGAAACATATCTAGCTATTTTAAATGTTGAAAAACTAAAAAATGGTATCTACCGTTATTTGCCAGATGTTCATAAGCTAATTTACTTACATACCCATGATGATTTAAAAGAAAAAGTAGTTAAATCTGTTCTTGATCAGACATGGGCTGGTGAAACAAATGTTGTATTCTATTGGAGTTGCATTCCATACAGAGCTGAATGGAGATATTCTATAAAATCTCATAAGGCTATGTTACTTGATGCTGGACATATCTGTCAGAATCTTTATCTCGCTGCTGAATCAATGAAACTAGGAACTTGTGCAATAGCTGCTTACGATCAGAAATTGTCTGACGAACTTTTAAAAGTTGATGGAGAAGATGAATTTACTGTATACATCTCCCCTGTAGGAAAGCAGGTCAAAACCGAGATATAAAAAAAAGAGCGTATTAATTTACGCTCTTAAAAACATTTACAATTTCAGATAAGTACTTTAGGTCAATATCATCGAAAGACCCTGCTTCCAGCGAATCTATATCAAGAACCGCTATCAGTTCACCAACTGAGTTAAATACCGGTAGAACGATCTCTGAGCGTGTCTCAGAAGAACATGCGATATGATGCTTCAACTTGGTAACATCTTGAACGACTTGAGGAGTTTTATCAGCAGCACATTTGCCACAAACTCCCCTATCATAACTTATCACAAGACAACCATGACTTCCCTGATAAGGCCCAACTTTCAAAGTCCTGTTCCCTACCACTCTGTAAAAACCTGCCCAGTTGATAAACTCAGCCGAATGGAATATTTCACATGAAATAGTTGACATGATGGAAATGATATCATCCTCACCAGAGATCAGAGAATTAATATCCCTGATCAAATCTTTATACTTTTGTTCTTTCATAAATTATTTTCCGTTCATTTAAAGATTATCATAATAGTTAAAAGCAAAGAAGTTCAAGGAGAATGAATAATTTCATAATGAGTTTACAGACGTAAACGAAGCAGAGAAATTATATATTCGACGAAGAAATTCAAAGATTTTAGCATTATGCTATTCTTTAACTTGTTTTACTACATCAATAACAGTCCCATCAACCCACTTAATCGCAGCAATTACTTTCTCTTCAAACTCAATTGCTCTAGGTTTTCCACAGATACGTTCTGCTTCATCCTTTAACTCTTGAATTGTCTTAATAGGCAACTTTGATTTCTTCATCTGCTTGATAAGATCTTTTCTCAGTGGATTAATTGCGATACCTCTCTCAGTTACGATAACATCAATAAGTTCACCAGGACCACAGATAGTAGTAACTTCATCTCTGATCACAGGAATCCTATCTCTGAAAAGAGGAATTGGAAGAATTACATTTTTAGCATGCAAACAGTTTTGCCATCCACCAATACCGTGAAGAAGATATCCGTCTGAATGAGTTGCAACATTTCCATTGAAATTAAGGTCTACTTCAGTAGCACCAAGAATCATAATATCCATCATCGATGTCAAGTTACCTTTTGAATGATAATTATATGCATTAAATACTGAATATTGATGGTGATTTTTATTTTCAGAAATACTTGCTACAGCACCTAAATCAAAAGCCTGGGCATCCAATATATGCTCCATTGTACCTTCTTCGAGCATTTGTACCATATATTTGGTAGTTCCACCAAAACCTACCTGGGATTTCCATCCCTTTGCCTTTAATATCTGATGTACAAAATTTCCTATAGCCAGTGAAGTTCCACCAGCACCCGCCTGCATAAAGCAACCATCTTTTAAAATACCACTTTCCTCAAGGAATTTAGCAGTTAACTCTGCAACATAAATTCGGTCAGGACTCTTAGTTATCTGAGTAGTACCTGAGATAATTTTTTCAGGAATTCCGATCTTATCGACTACAACAACATAATCAACATAATTACCTTCGATCTCCATCGGCATATTAGGAAAGTCAACCAGATTATCAGTCACAACAATTACTTTATCTGCATATAGAAAATCAGCCTTAGAATATCCTAGAACACCACATGATGAAGAACTGTCAAGAGCATTAGCATTACCAAAAACATCAGAAGATGGTGCAGCTAATACAGCTATATCAATTTTGACTTCACCATCTTGGATCGCCTGTACACGTCCACCATGCGAACGGAGAACTGCTGTTCCTTTCATTTTACCATGAGAAGCAAACCTTCCCAAAGCTCCATTCATACTTCCTTCAATCCTGTTGATAGTACCGTTCTCAAGATGCTTAGTAATCGGTTCATTGCATGGAAAAGATGCTGAAGGGAACCATACAAGGTCTTTCACACCCATCTTATGTGCTATGTCAAAAATAGTATTATTAACAAGATCTCCATTCCTTAGATGATGATGAGTTGAAATAGTCATACCATCTTTCATTCCGCATTTTTTTAACGCATCATTTAAAGATTTTACAACCTTGTTGCCATCACTACTAAAATCAATACATGTTGGAATTGGAGGACCGTATTTATTACCTGTTGGTCTATGTTTTCCAACACCTTTGAAAGGTGTTACTTTTTTACCATTGATAGTTTCGGGGATCATTCTTCCGACTGCATTTTTAACAAATTTAGTTTTCATTATTCTTTCCTCCAATCAGAATCTAATTTCCCAACATTGATAGCTTGTTCTATTGTGTATTGAGCACGTTTAACAACCGGTGGATCAATCATTTTTGAACCCAGAGAAACTACACCGAGTCCTTTTTCTGTTGCAATGATAAATGCATTAACGATCTTTTTAGCTCTATCGATCTCTTTATCATTCGGTGCATAATTTTCATGGATCACAGGAATTTGCCTTGGATGAATACATCCCATCCCGTCAAATCCAAGAGATTTCGAAGTTAGAACATTTTGCTTCAAAGCTTCCATGTTAGAAACATCTGAGAAAACTGAATCTATAGGTTGTATCTTAGCAGCACGAGCTGAATTAACTACTTGAGATCTAGCAAAGAAAGTTTCTTTACCCTCGTTAGTTCTCTGAGTACCTAGGTCCGCTGTATAATCCTCAAGTCCAATTGCTAGAGAAACTACATTTTCAGATGCGGCAATTTCATACGAATTAATAACCCCTAAAGCGCTTTCAACAATAGGCATCAACCATATCTTTCGTTTACCCTTATTTAGTTTCTTTATCTCCGCATTCAGTTCTTTTATTTGATTAGCTGATTCACATTTAGGTAAAAGAATAAGATTAACGTTATGTTGAACAATAAATTCAAGATCTTCCAATCCCATTGGCAACTGATTTATCCTTACCATTCTTTCAGCACCGTAAAAATTTACTGTACGAAGACTATTTCTAACCATAAACCTGGCTTCATTTTTCTTAGCAGGAGCAACAGAATCTTCTAAATCAAGAATAATCCCATCAGGATTGTGAATACCTGCATTCAGTGCCAACTTTGGAGTATTTCCAGGAAGATACAATCGTGATCTACGGTTTCTATCATTCTTGGTTTGGAATTTATTCTCAGGAATCATTGGCAAAAGATATTCTTTATCAGTTTTCATTAACTGTTTAACCGCTGCCTCAATACGTGCTGCTATAATATAATCAAGAGCACCTGTATCTTCAATTTTGAATATCGCATCTTTTATTCCATAAAACTTTAATACATCTTTACAGAGTTTATTAATTTGATCATCGAAAAGAGCTTTCACTTTGCTGATCACCTCAATTTTCAAACCACCATTTTTCTTGAGTTGTAATGTGATCTTGCAGTCGGATTTTATTTTGGGTCCATAATTTCCGGCTTCTGCTATTTTAGCCATGACTTCTCCAATTTGTAAAAATTTTTAATTATTAGTTTTCATTCATCCAGTTAACAAGTCCTTTAGCTTCAAATATTGCAAGAAGCTCTTTAGGTAATGGTGCGAACTTGATCTCAGTATCATTTATCTTAATAATACCATTCTCCAAGCTAACTTCAACCTTATCACCGGCTTTATACATATCAACGACTTCCGGTACTACTAGAATTGGAAGGCCTTGATTCACAGAAGAACGATAAAAAATACGGTTCACTGATTTAACGATGACCGCTTTTACACCTAAATGCGCAAGTCCAACTGCAGGATGCTCTCTTGAGCTTCCACAACCGAAATTCTCACCAGCGATCAAGATATCTCCTGCTTTTACATTATCAGAGAAATTCTCATCGAATCCTTTGAATAAATGAGGAATAATATCTGCTGGTTCAGAACTTAGTACGGAATAAGTTAAGTTTCCTGCAAACATTTGATCAGTATTAAGATCATCTACGTCTGAATAATTCCATACATTCTCGATACGTCTGTTCTCGTCTTCCGGAATATCAACAGTTGTAATTTGCTCTCTCTTGAAAGGAAACTTATCATTAGATTCTATTCCACGAGGATCGGTAATCTCACCTTTGATAGCTGAATATGCCACGCAAGCTGGTGAAGCTAAGAATATTTCCGCTTCTTTATTACCCATTCTACCTTTGAAATTTCTATTAGCAGTTGAAATTACCGTATAACCATCAGCTGGAATTCCCTGGCCTGTTCCAAGGCATGGACCACATGAAGATGCTAAAACAGTTGCTCCTGCTCTCATTAGCTTAGTTGTTAGACCTTCTTCTATCATCTGTATATAAATCTCTTTAGAAGCTGGAATAACTAAAAGTTGGAAATCCTTCGCAATTTTCTTCCCGTCAAGAATCTCTGCTGCAATACGAATATCTTCTAATCTACCATTTGTACAAGTACCGATAAGTCCTTGATTAAGCTTTCTTCCCTGAACTTCAGAAACAGCTTTCACATTATCAACGTGATGAGGAGCTGCAACCAATGGGAACATTTCGTTCAAGTTTATATCAATCACTCTTTCATATACTGCATCTTCATCTGCCCAAACACCTTTAGTAATTTTCTCACCGAGGAATTCTTCAAGTACGCTATCAGCAGGGAATACAGCATTTTTTGCTCCCATTTCTGATGCTAAGTTAGTTAGAGTCATTCTTTCTGAGATAGAAAGATCTTTTACTCCTTCACCATGAAATTCGATGCTCATATAATTTGCACCTGCTGAACCAATCATACCAATTATCCAAAGAGAAATATCTTTAGCATAAACGCCTTTTGGCAATTTTCCGTTCAGGTTTATTTTCATTGATTCAGGTACTCTAAACCATGTTTGACCACGTTTCCAGATACCTGCAGATTCGGTTCTGTCAATACCTGCAGCAAGGGCATTAAAAGCTCCTGCTGTACAAGTATGACTATCACTTCCCACAATGATCATTCCTGGTTTTGCATGATAACTCATCACTTGATGACAAATACCTTCACCTACATCGTGAAATTTGCATACACTTTGATCGTTTACGAAATTACGAATAGACTGATATTGATTTGCTAATTTTGCATTTGTCGGTGGTGCGTTGTGATCTAAAACAACTAAAAGTTGGTCCTTATCAGAAACAGTTTCACCACCCATTTTATTGAATGTATTTTTTATACTTGCAGTGTTATCGTGAGTAAGAACAATGTTCGGCTTACGAAAAACAATAGCACCTTTTTCGGCATTAAGCATTTTCTCTACAAAAGTTCTACCTGACATTATTATTCTCCTTTTAGTTCAACAATCCACCTTTTTTATAGATATCAACCTGTACAGATGAAAATTCATTTATCTTAACAGATTTTCCAGTCTCAAGATTAGTCAAAATACTTGTCTCAAGATCAATACTGATTTTATTCCTTTGCTGAAGATTAAGTTCGGCAATATCATCATAAGTTAAAATAGGGAAAGCAGCATTTATTGCATTTCTTTCATAGATTGATCCGAATGATTTAGCTATAATGATTTGTACACCTAAAGATTTGAAGCAATCAACAGCTTGTTGACGAGAACTACCTGCACCGAAATTCTTACCAGTGATAACAATATCTCCAGGTTCAGCTTTTTTTGCAAAATCTTTCCAACCTTCCAAATTGTCGAAAGTATATTGTCCCATTTCATCAATATTTGTAATCGTAAGATAACGATTATGGAATATCATATCAGTATCGATGTTGTCTTCTTCGATAATCCAAATCTTACCTTCAATTAACGTTGGTCTTTCAGAAATATCTTTAGATTTTGATATATTACCTTCAGCAGTTTTACCAGTAGATTTAAATTCAGCTGCAATTTCAGGTATTTGATCCGGAGTGGTAATATATCCAGCAACAGCGGAAGCCGCAGCTTCAGCAGGTGATGCAAGATAAACTTTACCTTTTCCCTGTTTTCCAGCGAAATTTCTATTACCTGTACTTATAGTGATCTCACCAGGTCCGTTCTGTCCAACTTGACCAGCTGCACATCCAGCACATCCAGCGTTACTCACAAGAGCACCAGCTTCTTTGAATATTTTAATATAACCTGCATCTAAACATTGATTCCAAATCGTATCTGTTGAAGGTACTATTTTAAGCACAACACCAGGAGCGATCTTTCTTCCTTTTAATATTTCAGCTGTAATTGTCATGTCTTCAAAACGACCATTAGTACAACTTCCGATAAAAGCAGAATCAATTTTAGTCTTACGTACATCGTCTATATTCGTAGAATTATCAGGATGACCCGGACGAGATATCATCGGAACAAATTCATTGATATTTATTTCGTACTCATTCTTATAAGTTGCACCGTTATCAGCTTCTATTTTATCAAGTTTTCTTCCTGATTTGACTTCACAATAGTTCATTATCTCATCTGACGGTGGAATTAATACTATAATTGCACCCATTTCAGTTGCCATAGAGGAAATTGTAATTCTTTCATCTAAAGTAAGATTATCAACTGCTTCTCCGTATAACTCAACAGAACATCCTAAGAGTGTGTTAGCACCAAATTTATTAAGCAAATTAAGAACTACATCTTTTGCATACACATTAGCTGGTCTTTTACCATTGAAAGTAATCTTTACAGACTCAGGTACTTTGAACCAACTTTTACCTGCTGCCCATGCAGCTGCAATATCCTGATCTCCCATTCCTTGTCCAAAAGCTCCAATCGCACCAAGAATATTGGCGTGAGAATCTGTTGAAACAACTGTTGAACCTGGAACTGCTAGTCCTTCTTCCATTACTAAATGAGTACCAATACCTGCATTAACATCGTAGATCTTAATGTTTTTTTCACGAGCAAAATCTCTACAAAATTGTTGATTTGCTGCGTATTTTTGATCTGAACCGGTTGGGTTACAGTCAAAAGTGAAGAAAGTTTTGGACACATCTTCTACTTCTAAACCATTATTTAATAAATTCTTAACTACATTTGCACCACCAAAATCTCTAGCAGCACGTACATCTATTTCAATATCTACAATTTCACCAGGTTTTACGACTTCGTTACCAGAGTGATTTGCAATGATTTTTTCTATCAGAGTTAAAGCCATTTTAGCTCCCTGTTTTAAATTTTAAGTCTTTCTTTGAATGGTAGGAACGTCATAAAATCTGCATGGTGAACTAAGTAAGCTTCTGTTGTTCTTTTAACCATATTACCTTCACCAGCATGTGTTGCTATAATATGACATACTTCAGCAGGAACACCACATTCTTCTGCAATTGAAACACCTGAGAAAGGATGACGGAGATATTTTCCGTAAGTTCCCTGTACAGCTTTTCCTTCATCATTCATTACATATTCCAACAGCTTACCGACATCTGCCAGAATTGCTCCTGCGATCAGAACATCCATATTAACTGGAAGTTCTCCGTGATAAAATTCATTACATTTTTCACCGGCTACTTTTGCAATATGAACAACACTTTGTTTGTGATCCATAAATGTAACTTTTAGGTCAGGTCCGCAAAGTAATGTAAAAGGAATAGTCTTTAAGTCTTTTTCGGTTAGAACACTTCTTTTCAGGGCCAATTCCCATGTTGCTGCAGTTTGTTCTCTTAGTTCTTTACCTTCGATCCAATTAAGCTCAGGCCATAATTCATATATATTCATAATTTCTCCTGTCGTTTACTTAGTTGACTTCAAGGGACTAAAGTCACCTTGTTCCCAAAATCGTTTTATAGGACAAGGGGCTTCAGCCCCTTGCAAAGAGCGACATTAATAGCTTTTACTATAGCTTAGCTATAATTGCAGCAGCCATATCTTGAGTAGAAGCAGCACCTTTTTCAACTACATCAGGTCTACCTGTCAACTTCATCATGTCATAAGTCTTTACTTTACCTTCAGAAATAACTTCAGCAACAGCTTTTCTAATCTTTGTAGCTATAGCTTGCTCATCGATAAAATCAAGCATCATACAAGCTGATTCAATCATTGCAATAGGATTTACAATTGAAGTTTCGTAATCAGCGTACTTTGGTGCACTACCGTGAGTAGGTTCAAATACTGCAATTCCAGACTCAGGGTTAAACTGAGCACTACACGCAAATCCAAGTCCACCAATTAGTCCTGCAAAACCGTCAGAAACGATATCGCCGAACATATTACCTGCAACTAATACACCGTAATTCTCAGGATTCTTAGTCAGCCACATCATCTGAGCATCGATATTAGTATTCCAAAGCTCAATATTTGGATAATCAGCTTTCTGGATCTGTTGAGCTAATTTATACATCATTCCTGATGTTTCTCTTATCACATTTGGTTTCTCGCATAAAGTAACTGATTTATAATCGTATTTTTTAGCATGCTCAAATGCAGCTCTTAAAATTCTATCAGTACATTTTTTAGTAAAAATTCTTGTCGATACTGAAAGTTCTTCAACAGGTGTATCTCCAAAATTTTTCTTAAATTTAGCATTTGTCATTAAAGCATCATGAACTTGCTTAGGTGGATTTGACCATTCAACTCCACCATAAAGTCCTTCAGTGTTCTGACGGAAGATCTGTGCATCAACTGCAGGTTCTTCAATAGTACCACCAGCTCCTCTTCTAATAAAATTAAGAGGGTTACCTAGGTAAGATTTACATGGTCTTAAACAAATATCTAGACCAAAGTGCTGTCTTAAACCAACAATAGGACTTGAATAAACAAGACCTTTAGCTTGTAGTTCAGGAGCCAATTCATTAAAAGCTTCATCTTTAGGCTTTGAAGTGATAGCACCGAAAAGTGCAACTTTGTATTTTGCAAGTAGGTCAAGTGTTCTCTCAGGAAGTGGATTACCTTCTTTTTTCCAGAATTCCCATCCAATATCTCCTTCAACGTAATTTGCTTCAAAACCTGCTGCAGTTAAAACTTTGATTGATTCTTCTAATACAACTCTTCCAATTCCGTCACCCGGCATTGATACGATAGTTCTTTTAGTCATGATTTTCTCCATTTTGATTTTATTTATCTTTATTCCTTCATTTCTTGTCATTGCGATCCCGATTTATCGGGAGTGGCAATCTATACTCGTCACCCTGAATTTATTTCAGGGTCTTTTTTTCAGAAGAGGGGACGACTGGAATGCGTCCCCTACATTCCTTCTTTATCTTCCAACCTTCCTGTGAAAAATTCTTTTTAAATTTATTTTTGTAATTCAGCATCGTCAGCTTCAAGAATATCTTGGTTCTTTTTTTGGAACTCTTTAACTTTTTCTTGTATCGCTTTATCATTTAATCCAAGTATCTTGGCAGCAGCTAAAGCAGCATTTTTCGGATCTAAAATAACTAAAGGTGCAACACCTGAAGGCATTCTCAAACTAGAGAAGATATCTCCCCCACCAAAAGAATCGCTGTAAGGTGGACATGCTATCACAGGGCAATACGTCTGAGC
>JAQIDB010000037.1 GCA_027858225.1 Candidatus Delongbacteria bacterium | reverse complement strand
AAGACCTATTCATCCATCTTCTATGTCATCCAGTTTGATTACCATGATGCCGCAGGAAACCCTGCCATGATAGCCTGTGAAATCCGGGTCTTTTTGCGGCGCGGCCAGGCCTTGCTTGCGGTAGAAGAATGGAAAAGAGTGTATGGACAGTTAAGTTAACCCAAAGCTACGACGCGCTAGGTACGAGCGTCGTAGTGAGCAAAGCGAACGACCTTTAGCGTTTGGTTAGAACTCATTTACGAATTCCTCAAATTGAATTTGCCCTTCTCTTATTAGCCCCTTTTCCTTCATTTCATTAAACCACTTCAATAGGGCGCCATTTTGGACGCTTTGGCTAGATTTGTGTGAAGGCCCGATGTGTTTAATCCATAGATCGACTTCTTCTTGAGTGTGCTTACTTTTTTTAGAGAACACTCCAGCAACCCGTATGATATTCCTAGCTAATTCTTTATCTATTGCTTTTTCAGGAATAGACCAGTGAGCATCACCCAAGCAATCTGTGTATAAAGCTACTTGTTTTAACTGATCAAGAACATGTGGATGATCAGCATTCTCATCCGTTACGGTAGAAAAGTCAGAAAGCTTATTTGCTCCTTTTAATATTAAGTCAACCGCTATCCAGTGAGCGTTTTTCGCTCTATGGGAACGATACCGTTTCCAGCCTTCTTTTAGATCTTTTCCCTCTGATGAGATGGCTAAGCTTCTCAAAATCGCTACCTTCCCAGATTCCTCAATCGAAAGTATTGCGAGCGCCAATGCACTAGCCAATCTGTCATTTTCGAATAATAGCTTTGCATCTTCCACAAGACGTACAGCATTCTCATTTGCCGCATTCATGCCATCAGCGATTTGAGATGAGTTTAATTTGTCCTTATATTGTTTCAATTTGTCACTCATAGTTGATTTCACTTGAGTTCTAACGTTCGAGATAACCGGCTTGCCGAGCAGTTGGCTACCAATTTCACACGGTTATAATTATTGAAGCCAACTCAAAAAAAACGCACGTACTCGCAAGTCTGGTTGATTGATTTGTTAAGTGTTTTCAGGTACATAGTTTATTGTTGACTGTTTTCTATTAACTGTATTTCTTTTTCGGAAAGTTGATATATTGCATAAACTAACTGGTCAATTTCTTTGTCAATCCTATGGATTGAGTATAATATGTTTTTAGATTCTTCTATATTTGTTTCAAATATTTCCATCCATTCCATCTCTTGGAGTTTTGACAATTTTTCAATACTAGTTTTTTTGATAGATTTATTCAATTCTCTTATAAATTGCTTGTAGTTAAGTTCTTGCCAATTTTTCAAGTTGTTCGAAAGTAATTCGCTTGTTGTTGAATTTATTATGAATCTGGTTAGTTTTTCACCGATTTTATTATATTTGCTGTAAAGTTTTAACAATTCCTCTACTTTAGGAGCCAGCAATGAGAGTTTGTCTGATTGCTGTGGGAAAGGTAAATTTTTAATATCTTTTGGGTTTAATTTGGGGAATACATTTTTTGAGAAGTTCGAAGATTTGTACTTTGCAAACCAACTTATTGCAGTTGAATTTGCGACACCTAAAATTTCAAATAATTTTTCTTTTGAATTAGAGAATTTCGGTTTTAAAATTAATGGGGTGATACTATGCCCATGGTAATATGTTTTTTCTGCAAAAGTAGCTTGTATGCGTTTATTTTTACCTGGCACTTCTCTAAATAGCAAACGAGGCCCTTCAAAATATTTTTTCTCTCTTGGTGCAGCTAACCATTCACCATATTTTAACCATTCATCACCTTCAGCTAGACCGTATCTGGTAACATGCTTACCATCAAGCCATTCCCCACATGTTTCATCTCCTTTTTGTTTGAAATGAAAACCTCTTGATTTGATTAACTCTTTTGAATGACCTCTGTAACTGTCGTATGGTGTTAGACCTTGGATAGCATCGCCTATTTTGTCAATTTGAGTTGATTTTGCTTCAATTTTGTCAATTATAGCCTTAACAGTTGGGGATATTTCATATTCAATTTTGTATGATGGAGTATCATGCCACCTCTCAAGATTATAATTCCATGGCTGTCCAGCCAGTGGGATTATTAAAATTTTATTTTTTGCATTATTTTTTTGAGAAAGTGTGACAATAACACTGTTCACTTTGACATCTGAAAAGACATTTTCACCACAAAATTTCAATTCAGTTACTTCAATATTATTGTATAGATATTTTCTTATGTTTTCAGACTTATCTAGCCTTAGAAAAAGTTCTGGAGTGATAAAAGAGAGAACACCTTTAGGGGCTAATAGATTGATCCCTTTTTCAAAAAAATACAAATAACTCTCAAATTTGTATTGATATGTTTTGTATTCAGCTTTTATGTATTCTTTTTCTGGTTTTGAGAAAAAAGCACCGTAGGGTGGGTTCCCTATGACTATATTAAAACCGCCATTTTTCATAACATCTGGGAATTCTTTCTCCCAGTCGAATGCTAGTTTTCCAGCTACTTGCTGATTGTCGATAAGCGAATTACCACATTTGATATTATTACTGAGAACAGATAGCTTTCTTCCCTTCTGAGCTGTTCTCAGCCAAAGCGATAGCTTTGCTATTTCTACACTTTCTTCGTTAATATCTACTCCGTAAAGATTATTTTCTAAGACTGCTTTTTCTATGTTGAAAAGAGATATTTGCCCTTTGTTTAAATCTGTTTCAAGATCAATGATAAATTGATGTTCTTCTATGAGAAAGTTCAGGGCTTGATTTAAGAAAGCACCACTACCACAAGCAGGATCAACGATTTTTAGTGTTAACAGCCAAGATTTATACATTTCTATCTTGGAATATATCTTTTTTCCTTTTTCTGACAGTTTCCCTGATTTTAAATAGCATTTGTCGTCAATTTCTATATCAGCAAGCTCTAATTCATTTCTTTTTTCTAAGCATAACCTGCCAATGGTATTTTCAACGATATACTGAGTGATATATTTAGGGGTGTAAAACACCCCATCTTTTTTTCTTTTTGTTTTACTGCTTGTAATACCCTCTATTTCCGCTGTAATTTCTTCGATTTCAGATAACGAATGTTCGAAAATGTGACCAAGGATATTAACATCTACTTCGGTGTTAAAATCATAAGAAGATAGATTTTGTAAATCTGTTATTAGTGTTTCGTCGTCTATCAGTATTCTATCCAGAATTTCATCTGGATAGAATAGACCTCCATTGTAGGCAGGGATGTTCTCAATTGCTTTTTTACTTGTATGGCCAGTGTTTAAATAACCAAAAAATTGTTTGTAAATGTCGTAAATTGGCTGCTTGAAATCTTGTTCTTCGAGGATTTTATAGCGTTGAATTATACTGTTGATTAAATTTGGAGGAAGTAATCCTCGATCCTCTGCAAAGAGGATGAATAAAAAACGATCAATTAATTTTTGAGATTTTTTGAACAGTGTTAATTTGTCGTTTTGAGGGTTGTTTTTTACGAGATTTTCAAACAGTTTATTTTTGAAATTTGAATAGTCTTTGTATAATTGTTTTGAAATATTTTCTTCTTGATAAATTGTTTCTTCTTTGAGTTTTGTAGGCGTATCTGCAAAGATGCTTTCTTTAGCTAGGACTAGATATAAGATTTCAAATTCATCTTTGGGCAAATTGAATAAATTGAACTCTATATATTCATTTGAATGGTCGATGTAGAATCTTAATTTTTGGAAATTTGAGGTGATTACATATTTACATTCTGGTTGGTTGTTTTTGTAATTAAATGCTTGTTCTGTAATGCTTTTTAATTCTTTAGTTTTTGTTGATTTTAGCTCAATTACAGCAATAGCATTACCATCTTTCAAGATGGCTCCATCTGCTTTTTTACCGTCTGTTTG